>NZ_AFAL01000949.1 GCF_000193225.1 Verminephrobacter aporrectodeae subsp. tuberculatae At4
GCCATTGTGCCCTGGCCCGGTCCGAGGACCATACGGCGCTCCTGCAATGCCCCATGGTCCAAGCCTTTGATCTCTGCATTCGCGGCGCCGGCATCGTGGGCAGCACCCTGGCCTTGCCTTGCTGCTCGCGCGCGAACAGCTGAGAGTGGCCATGGTCCCGGGCCCCGATCCCCAAGATCGGCTTGCTCGGTCAATACCGTAGGAGTAGTACACTTGCGGGCTTCAATAATTGCGGAGTTCCCAAGTGGGCACTTGTTCGAGTGACAGTAGTCAGCCGGTTCCAATGACCGGCATCCCCTCGGCAAGATAACGCGCAGGCATTCCCTGCCGCTGTCTCGCCGAACGCGAGAGGCGGCAACCACGTCGCAGCATCCGCTGCACGTCATTCCCCTCCCAGACAACTTATTGGCTGATCGCCTTATGGTGGTCGGCTGCGAACATCGCTTGCCGTGAGCGGCCAGCGGGCTTGTCGTGTGCACCAAATGCGGTGCCACGCGTGAGCCGTGCACACGACAGGGCTTCGCCTCGATCCGAGAGGAGAACGCTGTGCGCATGACCCGTATTCGACACCCCGGCCACTTCGGCGCGGCCTACCCGCCACTCCGGCCGGCCCTGCTGAGTGCAGTTCTGCTGGCGGCCAATGCCGCCCACGCGGCACGCCCCATGATTACCGACGATGATGGTTTTCAATCGGCCTGCGCCTGCTCTCGGTGCCGTTTCTACCGTGACGTCATGGCTGTCAAAGGACATTAGCAAACTATGCCTGACCCTGAATATTGGCCGCCTGCCTGAGCACACTTTCACCCGTGTGAAACGGGCAGGCTTCCTCGGAGAACAAGAATGAACTTCACACTGCTGAAAGAGCTGTTCGCAGGCTTCCTGCGCACCCGTCACCTTGCCCGACACTTCCGCCGCCTGGCGCTTCTGGACACCCTTGCCCAGACCGGCGTCAGCCGCGAAGTGCCGCCGACGCTTACCCAGACCCTGGTCAGCGCTGCCACGGCAGAAGCCGACACCTTGCTGCGGAAACTGGAGAGTCATGCCGATGGCTTGTCCGAGTCGCAAGCAGAGGCCGTTCGTGCCCGGGTCGGCCCGAACGAGATCGAACATGAGAGGCCGCTGCCCTGGTGGACACACCTGTGGCACTGCTACAAAAATCCATTCAACCTGCTGCTGACGCTGCTGGCCGTCATCTCCTACCTCACCGAGGACATGAAGGCCACCGTCGTGATCGGCACGATGGTGGTGCTCTCCACCTTGTTGCGCTTCTGGCAGGAGGCCAAGTCCAACAAGGCCGCCGATGCCCTCAAGGCCATGGTCAGCAACACGGCCACCGTCATCCGCCGTGACCTGTCCGAGGACGCCGCGCCGATATTCGAGCAGTATTACGGCGTGCATCTGCATGTGAAAGACGCCAAGCGCATAGAGCTGCCGATCAAACTGCTGGTGCCCGGCGATCTGATCGTGCTGTCGGCGGGCGACATGATCCCGGCCGACTGCCGCGTGCTCACTGCCAAGGATCTGTTTGTGGCGCAAGCCGCCATGACTGGTGAGTCGATGCCGGTGGAGAAGTTCGCCGCCCAGCGCGACGCCAAGGCGATCAACCCGCTGGAACTCGACAACATCCTGTTCATGGGCACCAACGTGGTGTCCGGCTTGGCCACGGCCGTGGTGCTCGGTACCGGCAACGCCACCTATTTCGGCGCATTGGCTTCCCGCGTCACCGCCACTGACCGTGCGCCAACGGCGTTCCAGTCCGGCGTCAACAAGGTGAGCTGGCTGCTGATCCGTTTCATGTTCGTGATGGCGCCGCTGGTCCTGTTCATCAACGGGTTCACCAAGGGTGATTGGATGGAAGCGCTGCTGTTCGCGCTGTCCATTGCCGTGGGGTTGACGCCAGAGATGCTGCCGATGATCGTGACCTCGACGCTGGCCAAGGGTGCGGTGTTCCTGTCGCGCAAGAAAGTCATCGTCAAACGGCTGGACGCTATCCAGAACTTCGGCGCCATGGACGTGCTGTGCACCGACAAGACCGGCACACTGACCCAGGACAAGATTTTCCTGGCGCGGCACGTTGATGTCTGGGGAGAAGAGTCCGACGAGGTGCTTGAAATGGCTTACCTCAACAGCTACTACCAGACCGGTCTGAAGAACCTGCTGGACGTAGCGGTGCTCGAACACGTTGATGTGCATCAGGAGCTGAACCCGGCCAACAACTACCGCAAGGTCGATGAGATTCCGTTCGACTTCAACCGTCGTCGTATGTCGGTGGTGGTGAGCGAGCGCGAGGATCACCACGAGTTGATTACCAAAGGCGCGGTCGAGGAAATCCTCGCCGTTTGCACGCGTGTGCGCCATGGAGACGCCATCGAGCCGCTGACGCCCGAACTGCTGACTCGTATCCGCGACGTCACCGCTGCACTGAACGAAGAGGGCCTGCGTGTGGTGGCTGTGGCCGCCAAGGAAGTACCGCCGAGCAAAGAGACCTACGGTGTGGCCGACGAGTCGGAACTGACACTGATCGGGTACGTGGCCTTCCTTGATCCGCCGAAAGAATCGACGGCTCCGGCACTGAAGGCGCTGGCCGAGCATGGAGTGGCGGTCAAGGTGCTGACCGGCGACAACGAGCTGGTCACGGCCAAGATTCTCCGCAAAGTCGGGCTGGAACAGCAGGGCGTGCTACTGGGCAGCGACATCGAGCGCATGAGCGACAAGGTGCTGGCTGAAGCCGTGGAGAGCCACAACGTCTTTGCCAAGCTCACGCCCTCACACAAGGAGCGCATCGTGCGCTTGCTCAAAGCCAACGGCCATGTCGTGGGCTTCATGGGTGACGGCATCAACGATGCGCCTGCCTTGCGCACCGCCGACATCGGCATCTCGGTGGACACGGCGGTGGACATCGCCAAGGAAGCGGCCGACATCATCCTGCTGGAAAAGAGCTTGATGGTCTTGGAGGAAGGCGTGCTCGAAGGCCGCCGCACCTTCGCCAACATGCTCAAGTACATCAAGATGACTGCCAGCTCCAACTTCGGCAACGTGTTCTCGGTGCTGGTGGCCTCGGCTTTCATCCCCTTCCTGCCGATGCTGCCGATGCACCTGCTGGTACAGAACCTGCTGTACGACATCTCGCAGATCGCCATCCCGTTCGACAATGTGGATGAAGAACTGCTGAAGAAGCCGCAGCGCTGGCAACCGGGCGACGTGGGGCGCTTCATGGTGTTCTTTGGGCCGATCAGCTCGATTTTCGACATCACCACCTACGCCATGATGTGGTTCGTGTTCAGCGCCAACACGCCCGAGGAGCAGACCTTGTTCCAGTCCGGTTGGTTCATTGTTGGCTTGCTGACGCAGACCTTGATCGTGCACATGATCCGCACGCCGAAGATTCCGTTCATCCAGAGCCGGGCGGCCACGCCGCTGCTGGTGATGACGGCGGTGATCATGACCATCGGAATCTTCTTGCCGATGGGGCCGTTGGCGCACTACTTCAAGCTGCAAGCACTACCGCCGCTGTACTTCGCGTTCCTGCCGCTGATTCTGCTGGCCTACATGGGGCTGACCCAGGCCATGAAGGGCATCTATTTCCGCCGCTACGGCTGGCAATAAGGAGACGAGCATGGAGGCGATTCACAACATCAACCTGACCTCCCTGCTCGACACCCTGATCAGCCTCGCCGCCGCCTTTGTGCTCGGCGGGCTGATCGGCTTCGAGCGACAGGTCCGGCAACGCACGGCGGGGCTGCGTACCAATGTGTTGGTGGCAGTTGGCGCGGCCTTGTTCGTGGACATGGCTAATCGGCTGCACGGTCACGATGGCGCGGCGCATGTCATGGCTTACGTGGTGTCCGGCATCGGCTTTCTGGGTGCGGGCGTGATCATGCGTGAAGAGGGTAATGTGCGTGGCCTGAATACCGCAGCGACGCTGTGGGGATCAGCAGCCGTGGGCGCAGCGGCCGGGGCTGATCTGATCGTCGAAGCGGTACTGGGTGCGTTGTTCGTGTTGGCGGCCAACACCCTGCTGCGCCCCATCGTCAACACCATCAACCGTAAGCCGCTGGATGTGGAATCTGTGGAGGTAACGAACACCGTCTATGTGGTTGCCGAGCGGGCGCATCAGAAGATGGTCATGGCCCAGCTCGAAGAAGAGCTGGACCGCAGCAACTATCCAACCCACGACCTCGACATCCACGCCTTCGGCGAGGAAGATGTCGAGATCGAGGCGACGTTGGCAGCTACCTCCGTCGATGGCAACAAGCTGGATGCGTTGGTCAAACGGCTGACAGCACTACCGGCTGTCCGGCAGGCATTCTGGAGTCCAAGCACCACCGAATGATCTGACACTACCCAAGGCGGCCGAGCATTCTCTCGCCTTTGAGGCGTAGCTCCCTTTTTTTGCGCGGCTCGATGGTGCAAAAGGGATAGT
>NZ_AFAL01000948.1 GCF_000193225.1 Verminephrobacter aporrectodeae subsp. tuberculatae At4
GTCCGGGTCGGGGACGAAGTAATCCAGGCCGATTTCTCCGATCGCCACCAGGCGCGGGTCGGCGTGGTGCTGCTCCAGCGCCCGGGCCAGGAGCGCCAGATCGTCGTCCGCCGCCAGCCCGGTGCAAAGCGGGTGGATTCCCAGTGCGTAGCTGTCCCCGTGCCGCTGCGCGAGCAGACGCACCGCGTCCCAGTTGCTGCGCGCCACGGCCGGAATCACGCAGTGGCGCACCCCCTGCGCGGCAGCCTGGCTGCGCTGCGCGTCGCGGTCGGCGTCGAACGCGGTCGCGTCGAGGTGGCAGTGGGTGTCGATCCAGGCGCTCATGCGGCGGTGATCCCTGCGCGGTGGCGGACATTCCGTCCCGCCCCGGCGGCCGCGCGCAGCGTGGGCCTTGCGCCCGGCTGGAATAAACTGCGGCCTGGATTTTGCGAACGTGTCATCCACCCATTTTGTCCCGCATGCTGCGCTACCTCACCGTCCCCGTGACCGCTTTTGAGCAAAACTGCTCCATCCTGTGGTGCGATGCCACCGGCAAGGCCGCCGTGATCGATCCCGGGGGC
Organism: Verminephrobacter aporrectodeae subsp. tuberculatae At4; assembly: GCF_000193225.1. Classification (GTDB taxonomy): domain Bacteria; phylum Pseudomonadota; class Gammaproteobacteria; order Burkholderiales; family Burkholderiaceae_C; genus Acidovorax; species Acidovorax aporrectodeae. The sequence goes on from NZ_AFAL01000948.1 coordinate 561, forward strand.
GATCTGGACAAGCTGCTCGCAGAAATTCAGCGCCTGGGGCTCGCACTGGAGCAGATATGGCTCACGCACGCCCATATCGACCACGCCGGCGGCACGGGCGCGCTCGCGCAGCGCCTTGCATTGCCCATCGTCGGGCCGCACCCCGGGGACCAGTTCTGGATCGACGGCCTGCCGCAGCAAAGCGCGATGTTCGGCTTTCCCCCGGCGCAGCATTTCACGCCCACGCGCTGGCTGTACGACGGCGATCAGGTACGCATCGGCAACGAGGCGCTGAATGTGCGCCACTGCCCGGGCCACACGCCCGGCCATGTGGTGTTCCACGCGCCGCAGATCGACCGCGCCTTTGTCGGCGACGTGCTGTTTGCCGGCAGCATCGGCCGCACGGACTTCCCCCAGGGCAACCACCAGCAGCTCATCGACAGCATCACCGGGCGCCTGTGGCCCATGGGCGACCAGACGGTTTTCATCCCCGGGCATGGCCCCGAGAGCAGCTTTGGCCAGGAGCGCAGAAGCAATCCCTACGTGGGCGGAAGCTGAGGCGCGCCGACCCGGCCATTGCCTCTTGTCAACAGAGCTGTCAGCCGCTGCGCCGCGCGGCCTCGTACAGGCCCTGCACCTTGGGCAGGTTCTGCTCCAACTCGCGGATGCGCTCGGGCCCCGAGGGGTGGGTGGACAGAAAAGCCAGCCCGCTCTGTTTGTCCCCGGTGGCTTGGCCCATCTTCTTCCACAGACTCACGGCCGCCGAGGGCGGGTAGCCGCCACGTGCGGCGAGTTCCAGGCCCACCAGATCAGCTTCGCGCTCGTCCGAGCGGCTGAACTGCAGGGTAAGCAGCTGCCCGCCCAGGTCGGCCGCGGCCCGACCCAGGTCGCCCAAGCCGAGCCATTGCGATCCCAGGCGCAGCGCCAGGTGGGTGCCCTGCGTCTTGGCGATGCGTTCGCGCGCGTGCTCCCGCAGGGCGTGCGCCATCTCGTGGCCCATGACCATGGCGACCTCGGCGTCGCTGAGTTTGAGCCGCTCCAGGATTGCGCTGTAGAACACGATCTTGCCGCCCGGCATGCAGAAGGCGTTGATCTGCTCGTTGGCAATGAGGTTCACCTCCCAGCGCCACTGGCGCGCGCGCCCGTTCCAGGCTGCGGTGTGCGCAATCAGCCGGCGCGCAATGCTGCGCAGGCGCTGCAACTGCGGGTGCTCCTGCGGCGCGAGTGCGCGCCTGTCCCGGGCCTGCGCCAGCATGTGCTGGTACTGCCGGGCGGCGGCGGCCTCCAATGTGTCCGCGGGCACCAGCTTGCGCAGGGAGGACGACGGGCCCACGTCCACCTGCGCCAGCGCCGGGGCGGCCACGCCAACTCCCGCTGCCAGCAGAAACGCACGGCGCGCGGACCCAGGAGGCACAACACAGGAAGCGGGACAGAACAGGCACATGGAGGAACCTGCAGGAACGCGCGGCCGCTGCAGGATGTCTGCGATGATAGGACAAGCTGCGCGCCCTGCCCCCGCGCCTGCGCGCCTGCGCGCCCCGGAGGAAATGTAAGTCCGGAGTCAGAAAATTCACGGAAGCCGGGGCGATGATAGGACACGCCGTGCACGCAGCCCCGCTGCAATCCTGCGCACGACCCACCCCCTGAATACCCATGCCAGACAACTCCCGCGAATACACCGCTGCCCAGGCATCCCCCCGCACCCCATGGCTCGAGACACTGCGCGTGTACCTGGAGCCTGCGAGCCTGCGCATGCTCGCGCTCGGGTTTTCCGCCGGACTTCCGCCGCTGCTGGTGCTGGGCACGCTGAGCTTTCGCCTGCGCGAGGCGGGAATCAACCGCAGCACCATCGGCTACCTGAGCTGGGTGGGCCTGGCCTACGGCTTCAAGTGGCTGTGGGCGCCACTCGTGGACCACATGCCGATTCCGCTGCTCACGCGCCTGCTGGGCCGCCGCCGCAGCTGGCTGCTGCTGGCGCAAGGTCTGGTGACGGCGGGCCTGGTGGGAATGGCGCTGACCGACCCGCACCAAGCGCTCGGGCCCATCGTGGGCTGCGCGCTGGCGGTGGCGTTCGGCTCGGCCACGCAGGACATTGCGCTCGACGCATTCCGCATCGAATCGGCGCACACCGACCGGCAGGCAGCACTCGCCGCCGCGTACATGAGCGGCTACCGCCTGGCCATGATCTGGGCCGGCGCGGGCGTGCTGTGGATCGCCGCGCGCGCGCAGGACGCGGCCACCATCGGACAGGCCGTAGCGCAGGACGCGGCGGCGCACCAGAACGGCGCGTGGCGCGTGGCGTATCTGGCCATGGCCGCGTCGATGGCCGTGGGCTGGGTCACCGTGCTGTTCTCGCACGAACCCGCGCCGGTGCAGCGCCCCCCCGCGAAGAATGCGGTGCAGTGGATCCAGGACGTGCTGCTCGGCCCGTTCACCGACTTTTTTCAGCGCTACGGCTGGTATGCCATGCTCATCCTGGCGCTGATCGCCATGTACCGCATCAGCGACGTGGTGCTGGGCGTCATGGCCTACCCCTTCTATGTGGACCAGGGCTTCAGCAAGGACGAGGTGGCGGCCGTGTCCAAGATCTACGGCGTCTTCATGACCCTGGCGGGCGCCTTTGCGGGCGGCGTGCTGACGCTGCGCCTTGGCGTGATGCGCACCCTGATGCTGGGGGCCCTCCTGAGCGCGTCAACCAACCTGCTGTATGTCTGGCTCGCAGGCCGCGGGCACGACCTGTCCGCGCTGATTACCGTGGTGTCGATCGACAACCTGGCCGGCGGCATCGCCTCGTCCGCCTTCATCGCCTACCTGTCGAGCCTGACGAACGTGCGCTACTCGGCCACGCAGTACGCGCTGTTCAGCTCGGTCATGCTGCTGCTGCCCAAGTTCGTCGCGGGCTTCTCGGGCCGCTATGTCGATACGTTCGGCTATGCGCAGTTCTTCAGCGTCGCCGCCCTGCTGGGGCTGCCGGTGCTGGTGCTCATATGGCTGGTTTCAAGATTTGAAAAGACGGATGGCGCATAACTACTCGGCCCCCTCGGCGTAGGCCCGCAGGTCAACCACACCGAAGCGGAAATCCGCTACGACACGGGGCGGTTTGTTCAACGTGGAAGCGTTCAAGAGCCGAACCCCGGGTCAGCAAATCACCCTGAGCCTGACCAATAGTTACCAAGACGCAAAAGACCGAAGGAACAAGAACGACCCGTTACCACCACGACAGCGACAACCGTTTGATCGAGGTGCAAAATGGAGATGAAAACACCGTAGCCCGTTATGGCTACGACCCCATGAACCGGTGCATCTGGAAAGAACAGTACCGTGACAAGACAGGGCAACTTCTGGCTCCGGCCATGCGCACATACTCCCTGTATGCCGGCGGGGAAATGCTCGCCAAAGCCACACAGACCCTGGAGATCCCCGCCGACCAATCCATCAGCGCCAGTCATGCTCCGGGCATATTTATTTTCCAAAGGCCTGGGTGATGAGTTACCGCTCCCTCATCAGGGATTTATATAAATTTTTGGATTCTGAAAATGCAGGAAGAAAAGGAAACACCTTATGTGTCAAATGATTCGTCTATGCATGGCATGGTTTTTTGTCGGAATCGTCATCATTCCCACAACAGTTTTTGCTGATAACGATCCCCGCCCCGGTTCTCAGGCTGCATTGAACATCTTGGTTCATAGTTATCGGCGCACAATCATCGAGTTGGTGGAGTTTCAGGAAAAAAACCAAGGAATTTCGGGTTTTGATCCTTTCACAAGCTATGAAGAGCAGATTTTAGCGACCATAGTATTGGGTTTGGACAATATAGACAACAACGCAGCAAACCAACTGGTGTTTGATTTGTCTGGAGTATATTTTGGAGAAGCTCCAGCAGCCGTGTTTTCATGTCTTGTCCAGCGCAAAGGAAGAAAATTAATGAAGTATCTTAAAAAAGGACAATCTCTGACCAGTTGGTGCATCAAGGAATTGCCTGCAAAGGTTTGTCACGAAGAAAAGCATGCACTCTCAAACTTGCTTGGAGATATTGAAAGAGAAAGTTATTTGGAATGTGATCTGCCCATTTATGCTTATCAATAGGATTTACACAAACCAAGCTCATCCAGCACTCAACTTGGACTTTTGTTTTCAGTTCATGTGAAGACCATGGGTGCGCTGGGCTGGATCATTTCATATAAACAACCTATCAGGATTTAATCCAATAAATACTCTTTTTGCATTGTTATATTGAACATTATATTTCCTCCAAGGTTGCACATTATGTATCAATTGATTCGTCTATGCATTGCATGGTTTTTTTCCGGCATTTTCATCATCCCCACAACAGTCTTTGCTGATATCGATCCTCGCCCTGGGTCTCAGTCCGCATTGAACGGCTTAGTTCATTATTACGGCCTTATAGTTAACGAAATGGTGACGTTTGAGGCAGAAAACAAAGAGGCTCTGGCTTCTGACCTCTATTTGAACTATCGGAGCTATCGAGAGCAAGTCCTGGTGACTGTGCTAAGGGGCTTGGATAACATAAACAACAGCGCTGCAGATCAACTGGTGTTTGATTTGTCGGGGGTGTCCTTTGGCGAAACTACAGCCCCCCTGTATTCATGTCTTGTTCAGCGCAAAGCCAGGAAATTAGCAAAGTACCTGAAAAAAGGACGTTCGCCGACCGAATGGTGCACCAAAAAACTACCTGCAATTGCAGCGGTTTGCCGCAAGGAAAAAGATGCACTCCTGCTTTTGCGGGATAATATAAAAAGAGTAAATTCAAAATGTGATTTTCCGCTCTATCCATAAATCATAATAAAGTAGTCAGTGGGCATCTCCTGGGGCGCAATTTCCGAAAGAAAACTCCTCCCGGCATAGCGGACTGCTCACGGGCAATATGTTTCCAACGGGCTTCTTGCCGGTTTTTGCTTCTATCGTTTCGGAGGGGTTGTCTCGGCGCAAGTAGGCCAACGAGGGAGCCCCACAGGCGCAGGTCGGGGTGGAGATCGCCCCGTTCGAAGGCGAGATCGTCAAAATAGCCCGCCGGCGAAAACCACCAGCGCCGTGCTGGATTTTCCGGAGCGCTTGGATTGCAATAGACTCCCTTTTTGAAAACGCTTGTTTTGCGATTGATGCCTATGAAAGATGAATTATCCAACGAACTGTGCGAGTACCTCCGTAAATTCGGTCTGTCAAAAAGGAAGGTCGCGCAATGCAACAGTAGCACACGCATGTATCACGACCTCGGTCTCTATGGTGAGATGGCAGAGGATTTCCTTGATGATCTGGGGGAACTGCACCATATTGACTTCGGCGTTGACTTCGGCGATTTTGAGTTCGACAAATTCTTCCCGCGAGAGTTCGGATGCAAGAACTGGTTTACGATGACACTGATTTTGTTTGTGCCTTTTGTCGGTACGACTCTCAGGGAACGCCATGATTATTTACCGCTGACACTGGGGATGGTTGATGAAGCGATACGCACGAAGTGCTGGCGACTGGTAAAAATGAATGATAAAGAATGGTAACTACTCAGCCTTTCCGCACCGCGACAAGTGACTTATCGACGATACCCGTATCGATCCACACTGCGGTACCTCCTCTGACAAAAGGCCGGCAATGTACGCCGTCTGTTCGCAGTGGACGGAGGCGCCCGTGTCACCGTTGCGCGCAAACGTCAGCGCGCTATGTGGTCCGGGATTTATGCAACAACGCCCCTATTCAGACCCATGCCCCGTTGGACAAGGCTCGGAACTGTTGCACGACATTGCAGCCCACTACACTGCGCGCATGCACGCGCAACTGTTGATGATCGAAGACGACGCCCGCCTCGCGCAGATGGTGGGCGAGTATCTGGGTCTGTCGGGCCTGCGGGTCATGCACCGCGCCGACGGCGCAAGCGGCCTGGCCCAGTTGCAGGGGGCCGGATCGGGCGCGCTTCCCGACCTCGTGATCCTGGACCTGATGCTGCCCGACATGG
>NZ_AFAL01000947.1 GCF_000193225.1 Verminephrobacter aporrectodeae subsp. tuberculatae At4
CCCCTTAAACGATTTAGATGCACTATTGTAAAGTGGCTGTTCCACTGGATGTCATAAGGTGAATGCACCAATTTGTAAGTCGCTCTGGATAAGAGCGTCTGCTAAATGACTTAAATGTAGTTTTAATGACTCCAACCTAAGTGTATGTAAACTAGTTTTAATGACTCCAACCTAAGTGTATGTAAACTAGTTTTAATGACTCCAACCTAAGTGTATGTAAA
>NZ_AFAL01000946.1 GCF_000193225.1 Verminephrobacter aporrectodeae subsp. tuberculatae At4
CGAGCGACGTTGTTCGCCGGCAGGTTTGGTGTAGCTGACGCTTCACCGCCTCGCCGCGGTCCACGTCACGGTCCAAGTGCAGGGTGACGGTCTTGGCCGTGGCGTCCACCGTGAGGCTATTGACGCGGATGGCGAGGCCGCTGGCACTATTCACCGCAAAGTCCGTCGCGCCAGCGGTATGGATCGCGTCCAGACCCAGGCTGCTGGCCTCGGTGTAGATCAGCACCAGATCGTGCCCGCTGACCGTGGCGGTGCCAAGGACCGGGTCCGTGTGGTCGGCT
>NZ_AFAL01000945.1 GCF_000193225.1 Verminephrobacter aporrectodeae subsp. tuberculatae At4
TGACTCTCTCGCTGAACGCAATCGTGACCTCGGCCGTTTCTCCTGCCGCCAGCCGGTTGTCGCTGAGCATGATGGTTGCCGTTGGCACCGTGTTATCTATGCTGTAGCTCAGACCCGGCACGGTTACCGTATCAACGCCTGCGTTGCCCGCAATATCGCGCACCCCTGCAAGGTTCACCGTGATGCCGTTGCTCGCGGCTGTTCCTGTGCCCCCGGCGATCGTCACCTGCCAGGTGTCGCTGCTG
>NZ_AFAL01000944.1 GCF_000193225.1 Verminephrobacter aporrectodeae subsp. tuberculatae At4
CCTGCTGCGTCCTGGAGCACGTTGTCGCCGGCAGGTTTGGTGTAGCTGACGTTCACCGCCTCGCCGCTGTCCACGTCACGGTCCAAGTGCAGGGTGACGGTCTTGGTCGTGGCGTCCACCGTGAGGCTATTGACGCGGATGGCGAGGCCGCTGGCACTATTCACCGCAAAGTCCGTCGCGCTAGCGGTATGGATCGCGTCCAGACCCAGGCTGCTGGCCTCGGCGTAGATCAGCACCAGATCGTGCCCGCTGACCGTGGCGGTGCCAAGGACTGGGGCCGTGGTGTCGGCGG
>NZ_AFAL01000943.1 GCF_000193225.1 Verminephrobacter aporrectodeae subsp. tuberculatae At4
AGCGACATCGTCTACACCACGGCCACGCTGAGCCCGACCACGGCGAACGCCGAGCGCACGGTCTGGACGGCGACCTTCACGCCCACGGCGAACACCAACGCCGAGGCGAATACCCTGCGCGTGAACCTCACTGGCGTGCGCGACGACGCGGGCAACGCCGGCGTGGGCAGCGCCAGCAGCAACTACAGCGTGCACACCACGCGGCCCACGGCCACCGTCGTGCTGGCAGACAGCGCGCTCA
>NZ_AFAL01000942.1 GCF_000193225.1 Verminephrobacter aporrectodeae subsp. tuberculatae At4
AAGCCCAGCGCCGATCACGACACACGCATCGCCCGCCTGGAGCAGAAAAAGCTCCCCCCCAACCTGCCCCGGGCGCTGGAGGCGCCCGGCGGACTGACCAGCTTCCAGGCAGAACTGACTCCCGGCACACACACCGAGAGTTTCAGCCTCTACGTGGACCCGGCGCAGCACGCCAACGGCTACTGGCTGCGGGACAGAACCGGCACCTGGGTGAACCTGGCGAGCGAGCCCTACAGCGGCAAGATGGTGCAGGACGGGCAAAGC
>NZ_AFAL01000941.1 GCF_000193225.1 Verminephrobacter aporrectodeae subsp. tuberculatae At4
CCGGAGGCAATCTGGAGGACGCGCTAAAGGTCGCGCTCGTCAGCGGCCTGGTGGACACGGCGCACGGCCAGGCGGCCAGCCAGATCAAGGGCCTGGAGGCCGAGTACCTGGCGCACAAACTGGCGCATGCGCTGGCCGGCTGCGTGGCTGGGCGGCGGCGGGGGGCAGGTGCAAGGACGGCGCCATAGGCAGCGCCATAGGCGAGGTGGTCGCGAGCATGTTCA
>NZ_AFAL01000940.1 GCF_000193225.1 Verminephrobacter aporrectodeae subsp. tuberculatae At4
ACCGTCACGCTGACACTGACCACCCCCGTGGCATGGGGTCAGAGCGTGACCGTTGCCTACACCGACCCCACGACCGGCAACGACGCCAACGCCATCCAGGACGCAGCCGGCAACGACGTGGCCAGCTTCGCGGCCACGTCGGTGACCAACAACACGCCAGCGCCACCAGACACCACACCCCCGGAGTTCAGCTGCGCCATGGTCCGTGGCATCGGAATGGTGATCAACTTCATCGAAGCCAACACCCTG
>NZ_AFAL01000939.1 GCF_000193225.1 Verminephrobacter aporrectodeae subsp. tuberculatae At4
GCGCCGCTGCGCGCCCGGCCGGCCTGGCTCGTGCGCCAGGCGGTGGCGCGCATCCCCGAGGACCGCAGCGCCGTGGGCCTGGTGGGCGATCTGCCGGTGTGGGAGAACGCCGTCTCCGAGCACCGCCACTGGTTTGCGCACCCCTGGTTCCGGGCCTTCTGGGTGCGGCGCCGCGCGGCGCGCGGGCACGCCCGGCGCGTGCTCG
>NZ_AFAL01000938.1 GCF_000193225.1 Verminephrobacter aporrectodeae subsp. tuberculatae At4
GGCGTGGTGTCTGGCGCGGGCGTGTTGTTGACCACCGCGGTGGCCGCAAAACTGGCCGCGTCGTTGCCGGCAGCGTCCTGTATGGCGTTGGCGTCGTTGTCGGTCGTGGGGTCGGCGTAGGCGACGGTGACCGTCTGGCCGTGGGTGACCGCCGTGGTCAGTGTGAGCGTGACGGTTTTTGCGCGGGCATCGACGGTGACGTTGGTGACGGC
>NZ_AFAL01000937.1 GCF_000193225.1 Verminephrobacter aporrectodeae subsp. tuberculatae At4
CGGTGCTGAGCACGGGGGCGGTGATGTCGTATGCGGATGCGTTCGTCACCGCCTGGTTCGTGAGGTTGGCTGCGTCGTTGCCGGCAGCGTCCTGGAGCACGTTGTTGCCGGTCGCGGGTTTGGTGTAGTTGACGCTCACCACCTCGGTCCTGTCCACGGTGCGGCTAAGCGCCAGGGTGACGGTCTTGTCCGCGGCGTTCACCGTGACGCCGTTCACGCTGATGGCCAGGCCACTGGCGCTGCTCACCGTATAGGCCGCGGCGGGCGCGGTATTGGTTGCGTCC
>NZ_AFAL01000936.1 GCF_000193225.1 Verminephrobacter aporrectodeae subsp. tuberculatae At4
ACACCAGGTTACCGAGGACCGAGGGGTAGTCGTTCGTGTGCTCCAGCTGCGGGGCCGTGGTGTCTTCTGCTGCTGGTGTGGCTGGCGTGTTGTTGGTCACCGCGGTGGCCGCAAAGCTGGCCGCGTCGTTGCCTGCGGCGTCCTGTATGGCGTTGGCGTCGTTGCCGGTCGTGGGGTCGGCGTAGGCGACGGTGACCGTCTGGCCGCGGGTCACCGCCGTGCTCAGCGTGAGCGTG
>NZ_AFAL01000935.1 GCF_000193225.1 Verminephrobacter aporrectodeae subsp. tuberculatae At4
GCTGCTTACGGCCACGACGTTGCTGCCGCCGTAGGCAGTGGTGCTGGCCACGCTGCTGTTGCGCCTGCTGGTCCAGACCCCGCCGCGCTCGGGGGCTGGATGTTGAGCAGCGGACGGGGCCGTCACTGAGCACGGTAGGGCGCTGATTGGCCGGCCTGCACGAGACCAGGGCCTGGGCGGCCCAGTTCGTCCACTGCTACACCATGACTACCGGCACAGTGGCATCCGCTACGTCAGTCCGGCGCAGGCGCCATGCTGGTCAAGACAAAGCGA
>NZ_AFAL01000934.1 GCF_000193225.1 Verminephrobacter aporrectodeae subsp. tuberculatae At4
CTGCGGTCGTAGCTCTCGCGCGCCTGGCCGTGCGCGGTCCTCGCGTTCTGGACCGTGATGTCGTTGTTTGCGATCAAACTCGCCTGGCCCGTGCCGGCAGCGATCGTCGCGCCCACCGCGGTGACGTTGCCCTGGCCATCCGCCTTGGCGCCGTTGGCAATCAGGGTCGCGTTGCGCCCGGCAGTGAAGGCGCCGCCGACCAGGGTCTCGTTGGTCTGGGCGATGCGGTGGTAGGCATCCTTGCGCGCGTTCT
>NZ_AFAL01000933.1 GCF_000193225.1 Verminephrobacter aporrectodeae subsp. tuberculatae At4
TGACCGAATCGCGTTCGGGATTGAATATCACGGCCTGGATGTGTGACCCGTTGCGCGTGGCGCCTGACCAGCGTGCAGGCTTGCGCGCACGAGCGCTCATGTACAGCGCATGCTGAGCGGTCAGGATCGCTTTGTCTTGACCAGCATGGCGCCTGCGCCGGACTGACGTAGCGGATGCCACTGTGCCGGTAGTCATGGTGTAGCAGTGGACGAACTGGGCCGCCCAGGCCCTGGTCTCGTGCAGGCCGGCCAA
>NZ_AFAL01000932.1 GCF_000193225.1 Verminephrobacter aporrectodeae subsp. tuberculatae At4
CGGGCCAGGCTTGTGCCTTTTTCGCGCACTTCTGTCAGTTTGCCCAGTGCGTCCCATTGGTATTCGCGTTGCCCGATCTGTGTGGGCTGGCCGTTGGCGTCGTAGCGCGCGAGCACGGCGGTCGCCCCTTGCGCTTGTTCTTCGCTCCAGCGGTGGCTTTGCGCGGGGTAGCGGGTTTGCTGCGTGGCTTTTTGTAGTTCGTCCTGCGTTTCTACGCCCTGCTGGCTCAGTACGCGCCGCTCGTTGGGGTCGTAGTGGTAGCGGTTGACTTGGTTTTTCTGCCCTTG
>NZ_AFAL01000931.1 GCF_000193225.1 Verminephrobacter aporrectodeae subsp. tuberculatae At4
ACGGCCGCGCGCGCAACGCGGCCGACGCCGCGCTGGCGGCCAGCCTGATGCGCAGCGTGAAGTACCACCGTGGCCGATAGCCAAAACAAAAAAAGCCAAGCCACTGAAACGGGCCACCGCCGGCGCGTGCGCAACCCGCCCCCTGCGCACCGCGAACGCCCACGTGCGCGCAACCGCGGCAGAGCAACCGGCGGCGCGAGCGCACCCAAGTCCACCGCCAACCCCTGCGCATGGACTGAGACGACGGACATGGGCTGACAGACCCGGCGCGCGCGGCGCCAACCCCCGCCCGCCCGGATACTCCCGGGAGAGGGGAAACGAACATGGCCCCCGCGCCATGCCACCGGGCAAACC
>NZ_AFAL01000930.1 GCF_000193225.1 Verminephrobacter aporrectodeae subsp. tuberculatae At4
ATACCAAGCGGCCCTTTGCGACCAACCTCACCATCGCGGACCCCAAGCTCTGCGCCGGCGAATCAACCACCGTCACCCTCACCTTCTCCGAAGCGCTCAATCGGGACAGTCTCACTCTGGAGATGAGCCTTGGCTTTACCATCAGGCCCACCGCCAATCCCGGCACATTGTCCAACCTGCGTACCACCGACGGCATTACTTGGCAGTTCACGCTCACTGCCCCGACTTCCGGCGCCTCATCGACCGGCAATTACCTCAGCGTGTTTACGGGGGGTTCCGTGACCGATGTCGCAGGCAACACGGGTCAGGAGGGGGTGAGATATTTCATTGACACCCTCTACGACATTGACCTCGTTCGACCCACCGCCACGATCACCCTGGCCGACAGCGCACTCACCGTCGGCGAAACCACCACCGTCACCTTCGCCTTCAGCGAGCCCGTCAC
>NZ_AFAL01000929.1 GCF_000193225.1 Verminephrobacter aporrectodeae subsp. tuberculatae At4
ACCGGCATCGCCACCAGCGTTAACTACACCGTGGACACCCAATCAGCAGACACCACGCCCCCGGTAATCAGCACCGCCGTGGTCACCGGCAACCAGTTGGTGCTCACGTACACGGAAGCGGGCACCCTGGACCCGGCGGCACTGACGGGCAATGCCGGCTTTACGATCCACACCGCCTCTGGCACGGCGGCCCCCATCACCGTGAGCAGCGCCGTGGTGAACGGGGCGGCCAAGACCGTGACGCTGACGCTGAGCCGCACCGTGGCCGAAACGGAGACGTTGAGCATCGTATACACCAAGCCCGAATCCGGCAACGGGGTGCGGGACGCTGCCGGCAACCATGCGGCGAACTTCAACGGAGTGATCCCGACCCATGGCACGCCAGCGCCAGCAGACACCACGCCCCCGCAGCTGATCACCACCGGCGACACGACGCGCCCCAAGGTCAACGGCGACCAACTGGTACTCAGCTTTAGCGACACGGGCAACCTGGACCCGATCCACAAGCCGGCGAGCGGGGCCTTTACGGTGCTGGTCAACGGCGTCGCGAACGCCGTCACCA
>NZ_AFAL01000928.1 GCF_000193225.1 Verminephrobacter aporrectodeae subsp. tuberculatae At4
CGAGCTCGAGGTCCGGATCACGCTGGCCGACTACGCGCTCACGACGGGCGAGACCACCACCGTCACCTTCACCTTCAACCAGCCCGTCAACGGCTTTGACATCAGCGACATCACGTGCGGAAGCGGCACGCTGAGCGCGCCCGTGGCCAACGCCGAGCGCACGGTCTGGACGGCCACCTTCACGCCCAGGGCCAACGTCAACGCTCCGTCGAATGTCATCAACGTAGAGTTCATCGGGGTAACCGACGCCGCTGGCAACGCCGGCGCGGGTGATGCCACCAGCCCCAACTACACCGTGAACACCACCGGGCCTGCAGCAGCAGATACCGTGGCCCCGGTGATCAACACCGCCGTGGTCACCGGCAACCAGCTGGTGCTCACGTACACGGAAGCCAACACCCTGGACGGGGCAGCGCTCGCGGGCAACGCAGGCTTCACGGTGAACACCGCCGCAGGCGCAACGGCCATCACCGTGAGCGGCGCCGTGGTAAACGCGACGGCCAAGACCG
>NZ_AFAL01000927.1 GCF_000193225.1 Verminephrobacter aporrectodeae subsp. tuberculatae At4
CCGCCCCCGCCACGGCCTTTGCGGTCAGCAGCGGCAGTGGCCTGGCCATAGGCGTCGAGCGCGCCGCGGTGGACGCCACGGCCAAGACCGTGACCCTGCGCCTGAGCCGTGCCGTGGACCACGGCGAGACCGTGAACCTGAGCTACACCCGGCCCGCGAGCGGCAACGAGGTCCTGCAGGACGCCGCCGGCAACGCCGCGGACAGCATCATCCACCAGGTGGTGAGCAACAACTCCGCAGCCGATACCACGGCCCCGGTGATCCACAGCATCACGGTCACCGGACGCGATCTGGTGCTCAGCTACACCGAGGCGAGCAG
>NZ_AFAL01000926.1 GCF_000193225.1 Verminephrobacter aporrectodeae subsp. tuberculatae At4
GCGCTCTGGCCGGAACGCTGCTGTAATACTTGACCAAGTAGGCCGTATTCTAGCTTACTGGGATATGCGCTCTGGCCGGAACGGGCGCCATGCAGGTGATCAAGCTCGACCCATTCTGGCTCCTCGTCGTTTCGTGTGGAAACCAACATGCACAATAGCCGCTGGTAGCGGACGCCAGCGGGCAGGTCGCCTCGGGCCTGTCCACAGGTCCACCAAGTTGATGTTGAACATGGGAGTGTCTGATGGGTGTTGAACTGGAAGCGCTGTTCACCAATGCGCTGGGGCTGCAAGCGCCGTGGGTTGTCGAGAACGTCAAACTCAACACCACCGACCGCCGGATCGACTTCGAGATTGGCTGC
>NZ_AFAL01000925.1 GCF_000193225.1 Verminephrobacter aporrectodeae subsp. tuberculatae At4
TGATTTGCTGCGGCTGCGCGGCAGTGCGGTCGGGCGTTGCGCCGCGCTGGACGAACGCGGCGACTTCGGGCGCGGTACCGGCGCCGGGGAAAGCGTCCGCGCGCGCGTTCTCGCCCATGGTCGGCAGGCCCTGCGCACCGGACTTGGCGCTGCCTGCCGCGCTGCCGCCGGGCGCATTGGGCGCAGGTCCGGGTCCGGGTGCAGGTCCGGATGCAGGTCCGGGTCCGGGTGCAGGTCCGGATGCAGGCCCGGGTCCGGGTGCAGGTCCGGATGCAGGTCCGGGTCCGGGTG
>NZ_AFAL01000924.1 GCF_000193225.1 Verminephrobacter aporrectodeae subsp. tuberculatae At4
CCGCGCCAAAGCCTTGTGCACCGCGACCGGTTCAGGCCCCTGCGCGCAGCTTTTTGATCTTCGGCAGGGCCAGGCCGCTCACCCGCGCGATGGCTTCATCGTCGAGCAGCGCCAGGAGATTGCGTGCCACGTCGGCCCGTCCCTTCCTGACGCCTTGCGCCAACCCCTTCTTGACGCCTTGTGCCAACCCCTTCTCGATGCCTTCCTCCAGCCCCTCG
>NZ_AFAL01000923.1 GCF_000193225.1 Verminephrobacter aporrectodeae subsp. tuberculatae At4
CCGCGCCGTGACCCCGGCTGAGACGGTGAAAGTCAACTACACCAAACCAGCATCCGGCGCCGTGGTGCAGGATGCTGCGGGCAACGACGCAGTGGACTTCAACAACCAGGCGGTGACGAACAACACGCCCGCGCAAGCAGACACCAGGCCCCCGGAGTTCATCGACGCCTCGGTCAACGGCAACCAGCTGGAGCTCCACTACGCCGACGCCAACCACCTGAACGCAAACCACAGCGTGCCCGCATCGGCGTTTGCACTGAACAGTCCCGGCGCTGCGGCCATCAGCGTGAGCGACGTTGCCGTCACGGGCAAGACCGTCACGCTGACGCTGAGCCGCGCCGTTGCCAACGGCGAGAAACTCACGCTCAGCTACACCAAGCCGGCGACCGGCGACAACGCGGTACAGGACGCGGCAGGCAACGCCGCGGCGGACTTGCACAACCAGGCCGTGAACAACTTCACGCCCGCACCGGCGCCCGGACCCGGACCCGGACCCGCCCCCGCGCCCACACCGGAACACGACCCCGGCGCGCCCAATGCGGACCACGACGGCGTGCCCGACGCGCAAGAAAATCAGGCCATCGGCCCCAAGGGCTCCGCCCCCGGCGACGGCAACAA
>NZ_AFAL01000922.1 GCF_000193225.1 Verminephrobacter aporrectodeae subsp. tuberculatae At4
CCCGGCTGCCCGACGGCATGCTGCCCTGCAACCAGGACGGCGAGGTGCAGCGCTTCGAGCTGCTGCCGAGCACCCTGCGCGCGTGGCTCGTGCAGGGGCTGTTCACGCTGGAAGCCAGCCTGGTGATCGCGGGGTTTCTCGGGCTGTGAGCGTGGCGCGCGGGGTCAGCGCCCGCGCCGTACCCGCAGCAACTCGTCCAGGATGAGGCAGGCAACGCCCAGGGTGATCGCTGCATCGGCGAGGTTGAACGATGGGAAATACCAGCCTGCATGGTGGAACTGCAGGAAATCGACCACGTGGCCGTGCCGCAGCCGGTCGAGCACGTTCCCGATGGCGCCGCCGAGGATGCCCGACAGCGCAAAGCAAAACAGCTTTTGCCCGGGGTGCGCGCGCAGCTGCCAGACGATGAAGACCGTGGCCACCAGGCCGACGCCGGTGAACAGCCAGCGCGGCCAGTCGCCGGCGTTCG
>NZ_AFAL01000921.1 GCF_000193225.1 Verminephrobacter aporrectodeae subsp. tuberculatae At4
GATGCGGCGGACTTCAGCAATCGGGCCGTGACGAACAACACGCCGGACCGCACGCCCCCGCAGCTGATTACCACCGGCGACGACGGATACCAGATCCCCACGATCAGCGTCTATACCGGTAATCTGGTGCTCCGATTCAACGACGCAAGCAATCTGAACGCGGACCAGGACCGCAAGCCGGCCGCCGGGGACTTCACGGTGCTCGTGGATGGTGTCCCCAGGGCGGTCACCGGTGTCACCGTGGACGCAGTGGCCAAGCTCATTAAATTGTCCTTGGCCACCCCCCCGTGACCCATGGTCAGCACGTGACCGTCGCCT
>NZ_AFAL01000920.1 GCF_000193225.1 Verminephrobacter aporrectodeae subsp. tuberculatae At4
GTGAGCAGCGCCAGCGGCGTCGCCATAAGCGTCGAGAACGTCACGGTGAGCGCCACGGCCAAGACCGTCACGCTGCACCTGAGCCGCGACGTGGACAGCACCGAGGCGGTGAGCGTGGGCTACACCCGGCCCGCGAGCGGCAACGTGCTCCAGGACGCAGCCGGCAACGCCGCGGAGAATCTCATCGCCCAGACGGTCAGCAACAGCACCGCAGCCGACACCACGGCGCCGGTGCTCGACACGGCCACGGTCAACGGGAACGATCTGGTACTGACCTACACCGAGGCGAGCAGCCTGGGTCTGGACGCGGTGCATACGGCCCCCGCCACGGCCTTTGCGGTCAGCAG
>NZ_AFAL01000919.1 GCF_000193225.1 Verminephrobacter aporrectodeae subsp. tuberculatae At4
GCAACGCCGGTACCGGCAGCGCCATCAGCAGCAACTACAGCGTGGACACCGTGCGCCCCACGGCGACCATCACGCTGGCCGACAACGCGCTCACCGCGGGCGAAACAACGACCGTGACCTTCCGCTTCAGCGAGACCGTCAACGGCTTCACGCGCGATGACATCGAGCTCAGCGATGCCAACGGCACGATGGGTCCGCTTACGGCGAATACCGACGGAAGAACCTGGACAGCGACCTTCACGCCCACGGCCAACGTCAACGACGCGAGCAACACCATCCGCGTGAACCTCACGGGCGTGACCAACGCCGCGGGCAATGCCGGTACCGGTACCGCCAGCAGCGACAACTACACGGTCAACACCCAGCGCCCGACAGCCACGATCACGCTGACCGATACCACGCTCAGCGCAGGCGAAACAACGACCGTGACCTTCCGCTTTAGCGAGACCGTCAACGGCTTCACGCGCGATGACGTCGAGCTCAGCGATGCCAACGGCACATTGGGCGAGCCCACGTCCAATGACAATGGCAGAACTTGGACAGCGACCTTCACGCCCA
>NZ_AFAL01000918.1 GCF_000193225.1 Verminephrobacter aporrectodeae subsp. tuberculatae At4
TGCGAGAAATACTGGGCGAAGGAAGGCATCATAAACGCGAATAAATCCGGGCGTGGTCGCGTATCCGTCAAATGGGATTGCGGGTGGACGCGGTCCGAAGCGGTGGAGTATAGATATGACATGATCCATACCATGGTGAACCAGTTCGGAGAGCTTCGTCCCGGATGGATCAAGGGTGATGCTGACGCCGACAGAAAAATT
>NZ_AFAL01000917.1 GCF_000193225.1 Verminephrobacter aporrectodeae subsp. tuberculatae At4
CGTGTCTCAGGAGCCTGCGCCGGCAGCGGCGCCCGCGCCGCTGCCGGGCTGGCGCATCTGGACCTGGGCCGCCCTGGGCGCGGGCCTGCCCCTGGCGCTGCCCTTTGTCGCCCGGACGCTGGCCTCCGGGGCCGGCGAAGGGGCCTTGGCAAGCTTCAACTACGCCTGGAAGCTGGTCGAGCTGCCGCTGGTGCTGGCCGTGCAACTCGTCGCCGCGCTGGCCTTTCCGG
>NZ_AFAL01000916.1 GCF_000193225.1 Verminephrobacter aporrectodeae subsp. tuberculatae At4
GGTGGCGCAGCTGCGCGCCCTGGGCGCCCGGCCCCTGCGGGGCGATCTGGACGACGTGGCCAGCCTGCGGCGCTTGTCGGGCCTGGCGACGCGGGTGCTGCATCTGGCGCCGCCGCCGGGCGCGGTGGGGCCGGGGGATGCGCGCGATCCGCGCACCCTGGCGCTGACCCGGGTGCTGCGGCTGCGCAGCCTGCCGAGGTCCCTCGTCTACGCGTCAACCAGCGGCGTTTATGGCGACTGCGCGGGCGCCAGGGTGCCCGAGACGCGCGCCCTGGCGCCTGCCACGGCGCGCGCGCAGCGCCGCGCGCACGCGGAACGGGCCGTGCG
>NZ_AFAL01000915.1 GCF_000193225.1 Verminephrobacter aporrectodeae subsp. tuberculatae At4
CGCCTGCGCGACCTCGCTCACCGCCTGGCGCACGCGGGCGCGGTACAGCGCCGCCGCCTCGTCGTAGCGCGCCCGCGCCGCGTCGGTCTGCGCGGCGCGGCGTCCACCGTCGAACAACGGCAGGCTCAGCGTCAGCGGGCCGATGCTCCAGGTGCCCAGGTCGGTCGTCGCCCCCGCATTGCGCAGCCAGGCCGCGCTGATGGATCCGCTGAGCGCCAGACGCGGGTAGCGCTGCGCCTGCGCCTGGCCCAGCTCGGCGCTGGTCGCCGCGACTTCGCGCTCGGCGTGGTACA
>NZ_AFAL01000914.1 GCF_000193225.1 Verminephrobacter aporrectodeae subsp. tuberculatae At4
TGAGCCCCGCCAGCGCCTGGAACGCGCCGCGCGCCTGAACGCCCCACTCGGCCTGGAGCGCAGCGAGGTTGCGGCCCAGGCCCAGCTGGCGGCCGTGCTCGTCAACCACGCGAAAGTTCATGAACAGGTGCGCGCTGAGCATGTCGAGCTTGAAGTCGGCGCGCTTCACGTCGAGCGAGGTCTCCTGGCGCACCTGCGCGAGCAGCACGTCGATCAGG
>NZ_AFAL01000913.1 GCF_000193225.1 Verminephrobacter aporrectodeae subsp. tuberculatae At4
CAGGGGAGGCAATGCGAGCTGCGCTGCGGCCTGCCGCAGCACCTGCTGCTCGGTGCGGGCGCGCTCGGCGGCGCTGGCGCTGACGACGAAGGCGAGCAGGCCGTCGCGGCCATCGAGCTGGCCCCGGTCGAACACGAACTGCGCCGGGTGCTCCGGGCTGCTGCGCAGCGCCAGCAGGGGTTGGGGCAGGCGCGCACCGCGCGCGTGGGCGTAG
>NZ_AFAL01000912.1 GCF_000193225.1 Verminephrobacter aporrectodeae subsp. tuberculatae At4
GCGCTCTGGCCGGAACGCCCCAGGACCTGTCGCGTCGAGCGTCGAAATTCTAGCTTACTGGGATATGCGCTCTGGCCGGAACTCCGGGCAACGTTGGTGGATCATGGCAATCATTCTAGCTTACTGGGATATGCGCTCTGGCCGGAACTCGCACGTCGGCGTAGCGTCAACGACTGGTATTCTAGCTTACTGGGATATGCGCTCTGGCCGGAACG
>NZ_AFAL01000911.1 GCF_000193225.1 Verminephrobacter aporrectodeae subsp. tuberculatae At4
ACTCGGCAGTGAACGATGAATTGCTTCAAGTGCAGGGAGTTTATGTTTTCTGAGCTACCTACTCGGCAGTGAACCAAGTCCTCCATGACAATCTCGTCTTCTTCCGTTTCTGAGCTACCTACTCGGCAGTGAACTTTTTCTGCCGCGTTCATTTCATTTCCTTTTTTTTCTGAGCTACCTACTCGGCAGTGAACAAGGCGATGGCGCCCATGAACATCTGTTGGAACCGAAAGG
>NZ_AFAL01000910.1 GCF_000193225.1 Verminephrobacter aporrectodeae subsp. tuberculatae At4
CGGCTTTCGTGGTGAGCGTCGTAGGCGACCAACTCAACAGCTACTGGGTTCGCGCAGTGGCCGTGAATGGACCCGCAGGGACCATCACGCTGACACTGGCAAAGGCCGTGACGCCCGGCCAAGTGGTGAGAATCGGCTACCAGGCCCCCGCCGGCGGCGCCAACCAACCATCGGGCGTCATACAGGACGTCGCCGGCAATGACGCTGCCACCTTCGGGGGCCAGCCCGTGACCAACACCAGCCCGCCAGCAGCGGGAGGCACCCGGCTCCCCACGCTCGCAGCGACCAACCCGATCACGATCGCCGACAACAAACTGAGCCTTGACGAGAGCACCACCGTCACCATCCGCTTCGCCGAAGCCATCGCGACCGACAGCTTCACCATCGCCGACCTGACCGTGAGCGGAGGCGCGAAGCTGTCCAACCTGCGCAGCACCGACGGCGGCACCACCTGGACGGTCACGCTGACGGCTCCGGAGCGGAGTGATTTCAGCGGCCTCAGCGGCTTCGGCTTCTTCGCCGTCCTCGGCTACAACTCAACGGGCAACCAGATCCGCGTCAACCTCGCCGGCGTGACCAACCTCGCAGGCAACGCCGGTGTGGGCCAGGCCGTCTCCACGGTCACCTACGACATCGACGTCATGGCGCCCAGCGTCGTGATCAGTTTGGGCGACACCTTCCTCACCCCGGGCGAAACCACCACCGTCACCTTCAGCTTCAACGAGCCCGTCACCGGCTTTGACGCCGACGACATCGACCTGACACGGGCCAACGGCACGCTGGG
>NZ_AFAL01000909.1 GCF_000193225.1 Verminephrobacter aporrectodeae subsp. tuberculatae At4
CGTCTCCAGCAGGATTCCGCCCAGCTTGCGCTCGCCCGCTGCGCTGTCCAGCCACAGGTCATTCGGCCATTTCAGGCCCAGGCGTGCGGGCCGCTGCGCACCCCGGGGGGGCAGCACGGGTTGCAGACTCTCGGCCACGCTCACCCCCACGGCGAGCGAGAGGCCGGACCAATCCCGGGGCGCAAATGGCAGCCCCAGGGACATCGTCAGAGAGGGGATTGCGCCCCCCGCGCCGTGCGCTGCGT
>NZ_AFAL01000908.1 GCF_000193225.1 Verminephrobacter aporrectodeae subsp. tuberculatae At4
CGGTCCCGGCGTTGCCCGCGTCGTCGCGCACGCCAGGGAGGTTCACGCTGATGGTATTTGTCGCGGCGTTGGCGTTGGCCGTTGGCGTGAAGGTGGATGTCCAGACCGTGCGCTCGGCGTTCGCCGTGGGCGCGCTCAGCGTGCCGCTCGTGCACACGATGTCGCTGGCGTCCAAGCCGGTGACGGGCTCGCTGAAGCGGAAGCTGACGGTCGTGGTTTCGCCCGCGGTGAGCGCGTTGTCGGCCAGCGTAATGGTCGCCGTGGGGCGCTCGGTATCGACGGAGTAGTTGGTGCTGCTGGCGCTGCCGGTCCCGGCGTTGCCCGCGTCGTCGCGCACGCCGCTGAGGTTCACGCGGATGGTGTTCGCCCGGACGCTGACGTTGGCCGTGGGCGTGAAGGTCGCTGTCCAGACCGTGCGCTCGGCGTTGGCCGTGGGCGGGCTCAGCGTGCCGTTGGCGTCCGTGAGCACGATGTCGCTGGCGTCAAAGCCGTTGACGGGCTCGCTGAAGCGGA
>NZ_AFAL01000907.1 GCF_000193225.1 Verminephrobacter aporrectodeae subsp. tuberculatae At4
GGGCTTGAAGTAGCTGACGGTTACCCTGTCGTCGTGGGCGATGCGCTCCAAGAGTGTCAGTGTCACGGTCTTGGCCGTCGCGTTCACGACGGCGCTGCCAATAGAGATGATCCAGATCACCGAGCTCTTGTTGTTGTAGCCCTTGACCGAAAAGCCTGCGTTGCGCGCCAGCGCAGCATCGTCCAAGTCGCTCTGTTCGGTGTAGTCGATCACCAGTTGGTTGCTGCGGACCGTGGCGCTGCTGAACACCGGGGGCGTGGTGTCTGCTGCTGCCTCTGGCGTGTTGTTCGTCACAGCCCAGTTGCTGAAGTTCACCGCGTCGTTGCCGGC
>NZ_AFAL01000906.1 GCF_000193225.1 Verminephrobacter aporrectodeae subsp. tuberculatae At4
CAACTTTCACGCCAACGGCGAATGCCAACGTCGCAAGCAACCGCATCAGCGTGAACCTCGCGGGCGTTGCCGACGCCGCAGGCAACGCCGGCGTGGGCCACGCCGAAAGCGCCCCCTACAGCGTGCACACCGCGGGCCCCACGGCGAGCATCACGGTGGCCGACGACGCGCTCACCACGGGCGAGACGACGACCGTCAGCTTCACCTTCAAGACGCCAACGACATCGTGCTCAGCGACGCCAACGGCACGCTGGGCCCGCTCACGACGAACGCCGAGCGCACGGTCTGGACGGCCACCTTCACGCCCACGGCCGACACCACCGCCCCAAGCAATACCATCCGCGTGAACCTCGCCGGCGT
>NZ_AFAL01000905.1 GCF_000193225.1 Verminephrobacter aporrectodeae subsp. tuberculatae At4
AGCTGAGCTACACCCGGCCCCCGACCGGCGACAACGTGATACAGGACGCTGCCGGCAACGACGCGGCCAGCTTCACGGACCAGGCCGTAAGCAACCTGGTCCCGGACACCACGGCCCCGGTGCTCGCCATCGCCACGGTCCGCGGCGACAAACTGGATCTGACCTACACCGACGTGGGCAAGCTGGATACCGATGCCGGGAAGATCGTAGCCGCCTCGGCCTTTGCGGTAAGCAGCGTGGGCAATGCTGCCATCAGCGTGAGCAACGTCAGTGTCATGGACAAGACCGTCACGCTGACGCTGAGCCGCGCCGTGGCCGGCGGCGAGACGGTCAAGCTGAGCTACACCCGGCCCCCGACCGGCGACAACGTGATACAGGACGC
>NZ_AFAL01000904.1 GCF_000193225.1 Verminephrobacter aporrectodeae subsp. tuberculatae At4
GCCCTTCAAATGGGCGAGCCAGGGAGACGTTGCCACCTGGGACATCCACGCCGACAACACTGGGTTTCAGAACGGCGTACACGCCAACGTGTACGAGGGCCTCGTCTACTACAACAGCAGGACCTTCGCGGTGGACCCCGTCCTGGCGACGTCCTGGAAGGAAATCAGCCCCACGCAAGTGCGGTTCGCCCTGCGGCAGGGCGTGAAGTTCCACGATGGCTCGGCGTTCAGCGCCGACGACGCCGTGTTCTCCTTGCAGCGCGCGATGGCCAAGACCTCGAATTTCACGCCCTACATGGAGGGCGTGAGCAAGGTCGTGAAGGTGGACGAATACACCATCGACGTTCTGCTCTCCGCGCCGAACCCGGTGCTGCTGCGCCAGCTGACGGA
>NZ_AFAL01000903.1 GCF_000193225.1 Verminephrobacter aporrectodeae subsp. tuberculatae At4
AAAGCCGGCGTTGCCCGTGAGGGCTGCCGGGTCCAGGGTGTTGGCTTCCGTGTACGTGAGCACCAGCTGGTCGCCGGTGACCGTGGCGGTGTTGATCACCGGGGCCACGGTATCTCGGGTGTCCACGGAGTAGTTGGCGCTGCTGACGCCGCCCACGCCGGCGTTGCCAGCGTTGTCGGTCACCCCGGCGAGGTCTACGCGGATGACATTCGCCTCGGCACTGACGTTGGCTGTTGGCGTGAAGGTGGCCGTCCAGGCCGTGCGCTCGGCGTTGGCCGTGGGCGTGCTCAGCGTGCCGTTGGGGGACAGGATGTCGCTGGTGTCAAAGCCGTTGACGGGCTTGGTGAAGAAGAAGGTAACGGTGGTGCTCTCGCCCGCGGTGAGCGCGCGGTCGGCGATCGTGATGCGGACGCCGAGCGGCTCCCGGGGCGTGTTGTTCGTCACCTCCCGGCTGCTGAAGTTTGCTGCGTCGTTG
Source organism: Verminephrobacter aporrectodeae subsp. tuberculatae At4 (assembly GCF_000193225.1). Classification (GTDB taxonomy): domain Bacteria; phylum Pseudomonadota; class Gammaproteobacteria; order Burkholderiales; family Burkholderiaceae_C; genus Acidovorax; species Acidovorax aporrectodeae. Next base: position 476 of record NZ_AFAL01000903.1, read on the forward strand.
CCCGCAGCGTCCTGCACCACGGCGCCGGATGTGGGTTTGGTGTAGCTGACGGTCACCGTCTCAGCCTGGGTCACGGCGCGGCTCAGCGTGAG
>NZ_AFAL01000902.1 GCF_000193225.1 Verminephrobacter aporrectodeae subsp. tuberculatae At4
TGGGAACCGGGCCCTACATGCTGGAATCGTGGCAGCCCGACGTGAAGATGGTGTTCAAGCGCAACCCCCACTGGTGGGGCACGATGGAGGGCGACGTGAGCGAGATGGTCTATATCCCGATCAAGTCCGCCGCGACGCGCATCGCGGCGCTGCTGTCGGGGGCGGTGGACCTGGTGCTCGACCCCGCACCGCAGGATCTGGCGCGTCTGCGTGCCAACCCTGAGTTGAAGGTGGTCGATGGGCAGGAGTACCGCACCATTTTTTTCGGCATGGACCAGTTCCGCGAGGAACTGCCGGGCTCGAACGTCCAGGGCAGGAACCCGCTCAAGGACGTGCGCGTGCGCCGGGCCCTGTACCAGGCCATCGACGCGGAGGCGATCGCGCGCAGCATCATGCGCGGCCTGGGCAGACCCAACGGCACCCTCGTGGCGCCCATGGTCGCGGGCTATACCGAGG
>NZ_AFAL01000901.1 GCF_000193225.1 Verminephrobacter aporrectodeae subsp. tuberculatae At4
TTGGCCGTGGCGTTTACCACGGCGCTGCTCACGGTGATGGCCACCGTGCCTGCGGCGGTGTTCACCGCATAGCCTGCGTTGCCCGTGAGCGTTACCGCGTTCAGGCTGTTGGTGTCGGTGTAGCTGATCACCAGTTGGTTGCCGGTGACCGCGGCGCTGCTGAACACCGGGGGCGTGGTGTCTCCCGGCTCGGGCGTGATGTTGGTCACGCGCGTGATATCGAAGCTGGCCGCGTGGTTGCCCGCCACGTCCTGCACCACATTGCCGGATTCGGGCTTGGCGTAGCTGACGCTCACCCCCTCACCGTAGGACACGGGAACGTGTTCGAGTGTCAGCGTCACGGTATTGGCCGCCCCGTTCACCACGACGCTCTTGATGTGGAAGCGTTCTGCCGGGGGGCCGTGGCGGTATACCGAAAAGCCTCCAGTGCCCGACAGCGCTACGTCGGCCAAGTTGTTCTGTTCGGTGTAACTGATCACCACCTTGTCGCCGTTGGCTGTGGCGCTGCTGAATACCGGGGGCGTGGTGTCTGCTCCCGCGGGTGTGTTGTTGGTGACGGCCCGGTCGCTGAAGTTCGCTGCGTCGTTGCCCGCAGCGTCCTGCACCACGGCGCCGGTCGCGGGCTTGGTGTAGCTGACGGTCACCGTCTCCGTGCTGGCCACG
>NZ_AFAL01000900.1 GCF_000193225.1 Verminephrobacter aporrectodeae subsp. tuberculatae At4
CATCGACCTCTCGGATGCCAACGGCGCGTTGGGCCCGCTCACGCCCAACGCCAACCGCACGGTCTGGACGGCCACCTTCACGCCCAGGGTCAACGACAACTCCTGGGCGAGTGCCATCTACGTAAACCTCGCCGGCGTGCGCGACGACGCGGGCAACGCCGGTACCTACACAGCATCCAGCGCCAACTACTCCGTGGACACCGTGCGCCCCACGGCCACCATCACGCTGGCCGACAGCGTGCTCACCGTGGATGAAACCACAACAGTCACCTTCCGCTTCAACGAGCCCGTCAACGGCTTGGATGCCAGCGACATCGACCTCTCGAATGCCAACGGCACGCTGAGCCCGCTCACGCCCAACGCCAACCGCACGATCTGGACTGCCACCTATACACCCACGGCCGGCGCCAGCGCCGGGGCGAATACCATCCGCGCAAACCTCGCCGGCGTGACCGACGACGCGGGCAACGCCGGTGCCGACATCGCCTCCAGCGGCAACTACTCCGTGGACACCATGTGCCCCATGGCCACCGTCACGCTGGCCGACAGCGCGCTCATCGTGGGCGAGACCACAACAGTCACCTTCCGCTTCAACG
>NZ_AFAL01000899.1 GCF_000193225.1 Verminephrobacter aporrectodeae subsp. tuberculatae At4
CGGTCAACACCCAGCGCCCGACAGCCACGATCACGCTGACCGATACCACGCTCACCCAGGGCGAAACACCGACCGTGACCTTTCGCTTCAGCGAGCCCGTCAACGGCTTCACGCGCGATGACATCGAACTCAGCAATGCCAACGGTACATTGGGCGACCCCGTAATTAATGACGATGGAAGGACCTGGACAGCGCTCTTCACGCCCAGGGGCAACGTCAACGACCCGACCAACACCATCCGCGTGGACCTCACGGGCGTGACGAACGCCGCGGGCAACGCTGGCACTGGTAGCGCCAGCAGCGCCAACTACACGGTCAACACCGCTGGCCCGACAGCGACCATCGCGCTGTCCGATACCACGCTCAGCGTGGGCGAAACAATGACCGTGACATTCTGGTTCAGCAGGCCCGTCATCGGCTTTGACTCCACGGACATCGTGCTCACTGACGCCAACGGCACGCTGAGCACGCTCACGGCCAGGGCCACGGCCGGTTCCTACCGGGTCTGGACAGCGACCTTCACGCCCACGGCCAACGTCAGCGCCCGGGCGAATACCATCCGTGTGAACCTCAGCGGTGTGCGCGACGACGCAGGCAACGCCGGTACCGGCAGCGCCAGCAGCGACAACTACAGCGTGGACACCGTGCGCCCCACGGCGACCATCACGCTGGCCGACAAC
>NZ_AFAL01000898.1 GCF_000193225.1 Verminephrobacter aporrectodeae subsp. tuberculatae At4
GGCTTGTTGGTCGCGTCCAAGTTGTTCTCGTCCCGGAAACTGAGCATCAGCTGGTCGCCGTTGACCCTGGGGCGCGTCGTGTCGCCGATGGTGATCAGCTGCGGGGGCCTGGCGTCCAGGTCCGTGCGCACCACCGTGGTCGGGAAACTGAGCAGGCGGTTGCCGGCTGCGTCCTGTATGGCACTCTCGTCGGTGGGCGTGCTGTCCCGGTAGGAGACGGTCACGGTCTGACCCTGCAGCACGGCGGTGCTCAGTTGCAGGGTCAGCCTTTTTTCGCCTCCATACTGTTTGACCGTGGCGGCGACGGCTTGGCCATCGACGAGCACCGTGAAATCGCTGCCGCTCGGTCTGTGGGCAGTGAGACTCTGGGTCAGGTTGCTCGCGGCGTAGAACCGGAGGTACAGGTCATGTCCGTTGACTCTGGGGGCATAGAGACCGGTGGTGATCAACTCCGGGGGGGTGTTGTTCGTCACCACCCGGCTGCTGAAGTCCACTGCGTCGTTGCCCGCAGCGTCCTGCACCACGGCGCCGGATTCGGGTTGGGTGTAGCTGACGCTCAGCGTCTCATCCGGGGCCACGGCGCGGCTCAGTGTCAGCGTGACGGTCTTGGCCACCCCGTTCACCACGGCGCTGCCCACGGTGATGGCCGCCATGCCTGCAGCAGCGGTGTTCACCGTAAAGCCGGCGCTGCCCGCGAGCGCTGCCGCGTCCAGGGTATTGGCTTCCGTGTACGTGAGCACCAGTTGGTTGCCGTTGACCGTGGCGGTGTTGATTACCGGGGCCGTGGTGTCTGCCGGCGCTGGTGTGTTGTTGACCACCGCGGTGGCCGCAAAGCTGGCCGCGTCGTTGCCGGCAGCGTCCTGGATGGCGTTGGCGTCGTTGTCGGTCGTGGGGGTCGGCGTAGGCGACG
>NZ_AFAL01000897.1 GCF_000193225.1 Verminephrobacter aporrectodeae subsp. tuberculatae At4
CCCGCATCCGGCGCCGTGGTGCAGGACGCTGCCGGCAACGCCGCAGCAAGCTTCGGCGACCGGTTCGTGACGAACGACACGCCAGCAGACACCACGGCCCCGCAGCTGATTACCATCGGCAACGCAGGCCCCCGCGACTTCCTGGCCCCCACCGTCAACGACCAGGGCGACGAACTGGAGCTCGTATTCGACGACGCGAGCCGTCTGGACGCAAGACTGGACCGCACGCCGGCCGCCACGGACTTCACGGTGCTCGTGGATGGTGTCGCCAGAGCTGTCAGCCGTGTCACCGTGCCGGAAAATACCAAGACCATCCGGCTGACGCTGGCCACCCCCGTGACCCATCGTCAGCACGTGAGCATCGCCTACCAGGACAGCACACCCAACGACGCCAGAGCCATACAGGACGCGGCAGGCAATCGCCTGGACAGCTTTCAGACCACGGGGGTAGTGAATACCGCATTGGACAAGACTGCCCCGCAGCTGATCACCACCGGCGCCACGCGCCCCACGGTCAACGACAAGCAACTGGTGCTCCGCTTTAGCGACACCAGCGAGCTGAACGCGGACCCGGCCCGCAAGCCGGCCGCCGGGGACTTTGCGGTGCGCGTCGCTGGCGTCGCGAATGCCGTCACCGCAGTCACCGTGAACGGGGCGGACAAGACCATCACGCTGACGCTGAGCACCGCCGTGACACCGGGCCAGACAACGACCGTCGCCTACGCCGACAGCACACCCAACGACACCAGCGGCATACAGGACGCAAGAGACAACCGGCTGGCCAGCTTTGCAGCCACGCAGGTGAATACCGACACCACGCCCCCGGTGATCCACAGCGCCACGGTCAACGGCGACGAACTGGTGCTCACGTACACCGAAGCGGGCACCCTGGACGCGTCCGCGCTCACGGGCAACGCAGGCTATGCGGTGAGCAGCAGCACGGGCACGGCCATTACCGTCAGCAGCGCCGTGGTCAACGGGACGGCCAAGACCGTCACGCTCACGCTGAGCCGCGCCGTGACCCGCGTGGAGACGGTGAGCGTCAGCTACACCAGACCCGAATCCGGCGCCGTGGTGCAGGACGCTGAGGGCAACGACGCAGCAAACTTCAGCAGCCGGGAGGTGACGAACAACACGCCCCGGGAGCCCAACAGGGGGCTCGGCGTCCGCATCACGATCGCCGACCACGCGCTCACCGCGGGCGAGACCACCACCGTCACCTTCAGCTTCACCGAACCCGTCAACGGCTTTGACACCAGCGACATCTCGTGCGGTAGCGGCACGCTGAGCCCGCCCACGGCCAACGCCGAGCGCACGGCCTGGACGGCCACCTTCACGCCAGCGGCCAACGTCAGCGCCGAGACGAACGTCATCCGCGCAGACCTCGCCGGGGTGACCGACAACGCTGGCAACGCCGGCGTGGGCAGCGTCAGCAGCGCCAACTACTCCGTGGCCACCCGGGATACCGTGGCCCCGGTGATCAGCAGCGCCGCGGTCACCGGCGACCAGCTGGTGCTCACTTACATCGAAGCGAACACCCTGGACCCGGCAGCGCTCACGGGCAACGCCGGCTTTACCGTCAGCAGTACCGCTGGCACCGCCATTACCGTGCGCAGC
>NZ_AFAL01000896.1 GCF_000193225.1 Verminephrobacter aporrectodeae subsp. tuberculatae At4
CGACGCGACGAACACCATCCGCCTGAACCTCGCCGGCGTGCGCAACGACGCGGGCAACGCCGGCACCGGCAACGCCCGCAGCGCCAACTACCGCGTGGACACGCGCGACACCACCGGCCCCACGGCCACCGTCACGCTGGAAGACAGCGCGCTCACCGCGGGCGAGAGCACGACAGTCACCATCCGCTTCAGCGAGCCCGTCAAAGACTTTGACGCCAGCGACATCGTCTACACCCACGGCACGCTGAGCTGGCCCACGGCGAACGCCGCGCGCACGGTCTGGACGGCGACCTTCACGCCCACGGCGAACGTCAACGCCGAGACGAATACCCTGCGCGTGGACCTCACTGGCGTGCGCGACGACGCGGGCAACGCCGGCGTGGGCAGCGCCAGCAGCAACTACAGCGTGCACACCACGCGGCCCACAGCGACCGTTGTGCTGGCAGACAGCGCGCTCACAGCGGGCGAGAGCACGACCGTCCGCTTTGGCTTCAGCGAACCCGTCACCGGCCTGGACGCGAGCGACATCGTGTGCACGAGCGGCACGCTGAGCGCGCCCACGGCGAACGCCGAGCGCACGGTCTGGACGGCGACCTTCACGCCCACGGCCAACGTCAGCGCCGGGGAAAATGCCATCCGCCTGGACCTCACAGGCGTGCGCAACGACGCGGGCAACACCGGGATCGGCAGCGCCAGCAGCACCAACTACAGCGTGGACACCCGGACGGACAGCACCGGCCCCACGGCCACCATCACGCTGGCCGACACCGCGCTCAGCGCGGGCGAAACGACGACGGTCAGCTTCCGCTTTGACGAGCCCGTGAACGGCTTGGACGCGAGCGACGTCGTGTGTACCAGCGGCACGCTGGGCGCGATCACGCCGAACGCCGAGCGCACGGTCTGGACGGCGAGCTTCACGCCCACGGCCAACACCAGCGCAGGGGCGAACACCATCCGCGTGGACCTCGCCGGCGTGCGCGACGACGTGGGCAACGCCGGCACCGGC
>NZ_AFAL01000895.1 GCF_000193225.1 Verminephrobacter aporrectodeae subsp. tuberculatae At4
GTGCTCACGCTGCCAGCGTTCGGGCGCAGACTCACGTCCGTTGTGCCGAATTCCTTCACCGCTTCGCTGAATTTGACGGTGACGACGGTCGTCGTCCGGTCGAATCCGATGGCGGTGTGGCTGATCGAGTGGCCGGATGCGGCGAGGGTGGGTGCGGTCATGGTGCTTTTCCTTTTTCCTGTGATGGTTGGCGTGTGGTTTTCCGGGTTCAGCTTGGGCGTCGCCTGCCGTCCATGGACGCAGGGGGTCGTGCTCGTTTCATGGGTTCTGGCTCTGGCGGGCAGGCCAGGCCACCGCGTGCGCGGCGCAGCACCGGGTTCGGGGCGCCGGGAGCGCGCTCTGGAATCAGCTCCTGGCGCATGGAGCGGGTATCCCTTGCGCAGCGAAGCCGGTCCATCAGAACCAGACCTCGTGCGCTTGCGCATCGGACGCCTGCCCGACGATGGACAGCAGCATGTGCGCCGCCGTGCCGGGGGCGGTAATGATCCCGTCGGTCTCGCCGTCGG
>NZ_AFAL01000894.1 GCF_000193225.1 Verminephrobacter aporrectodeae subsp. tuberculatae At4
ACAGAGCAGCCCGCAGTTGTACGCGCTGGGCACCCCCGAGGAGGCCCAGCTGGTCCTCACCGGCGGCGCCAACCCCGGGGTGACCGTGCTGCCCCTGAGCCGCACGGCGCTGGCGCTGGCGCACGCCAGCAGCGCCAACGCCCCGGCCGCGGTAGCCGACGCGGACACGGCCCTGGTGGTGCAAGCCGAGCCCGCCGTGGCCGCGCTCGCCGAACACACGCTGGGCCTGCGCGTGGTCCTGCATACCGCCAGCCAGCGCGCGCTGCACGCGGCGCGCGGCGACTGGGATCTGGCGCAGTTCGACCTGGCCAGCACCGGCCGCACGCGCGCCCTGCGCAAGGTCGGCAACGCGCTCGACGCG
>NZ_AFAL01000893.1 GCF_000193225.1 Verminephrobacter aporrectodeae subsp. tuberculatae At4
GCGTCAGCGACGTGGTGATCGTCGCCAGCTGGCCCGCGCCGTCGGTGTTGTGCAGCGGGCCGTTGATCGCCGCGCCCCCGCCGCACGGGAACATCCCGACGGCGCAGGAAAGCACCAGCGCGAGCAGCTTCGAGCAAAGCGAGGCGATGGCAGCGCCGCGGCCCGCACCGGGGCGGTTGTTGCTTGCGCCGGTGATGGCGATGCTGTCGCCGGGGATGCGGCCGGTGTTGTTCACCACGGCGGCGGGAATGCTCGTCAGGCCGTCCGAGCTGTTGATCAGCTCCTTATTGTTGGGATAACCCATGACCCATTGAGCAGGGGCGCATACCTCGGTCCGAAGTCCACCGGGGGGCTGGTTGCCTGGATCAGAGGTTCGTTGGTAAGACGAATAAATCCTGGTCTCAGCAGTTTCTTCAACTCGGATCG
>NZ_AFAL01000892.1 GCF_000193225.1 Verminephrobacter aporrectodeae subsp. tuberculatae At4
GAATTTTTCAGGCCGTGCAAACCCTTGTTTGTGCGTGTGTGCCAAGCTTGGCCGAGCGTGGACCGTGCGCGCAGAGGGATTGGCGCTGCCCGAAGCGCTGCGCCGGCTCCGAGCAATTGCTGCTGCTTGCCGCCTGCGCGATCGGGATCGTTCGGCGCCGGGGGTCTGGTCTGTATGCCGGCGCGCGCAGGCGGCCCTGTCCGCACCATGCAGGCGAATGCAGCGCCAACCCCTTCGGGTTCAGGCCGTCCCCGTCGGGGCGCGGGGACAGGCTTGGGCACAGCAAGCCGCTGTTGCCAGACCCTGCTGCGCAGCCCCGTCAGAACCAGATGCCGCCTGCCGCGTCCGGCGTCTGCCCCATGAGGGACAAGGGCATGCGCGCTGCGGCGCCGGGGGCGGTGATGACGCCGTTGGCTTGGCCGTCGGCGTCGAACGGCCCGCCATCGGCGATCTCGAAGTCCAGCCGCAGCTGACCGCCCTCGTGCGCCACCTGGCCGCCGTAGGGCGCG
>NZ_AFAL01000891.1 GCF_000193225.1 Verminephrobacter aporrectodeae subsp. tuberculatae At4
CCCTGCCCGGCGCGCTGGGATTGGCAGCGGACCCGCAGGCGCTAATGGACCAACGCTACCTGTGGGATACGCGCGGCAACTTGCTGCACCGCGAGGACCGCGCGGGAGAATCCGCGCGCAGCAGCTACGCCTACGACGCGCGCAACCGCTTGGTCGCCGGAGTGCAGGCACAAGGGCAGAAAAACCAAGTCAACCGCTACCACTACGACCCCGACGAGCGGCGCGTGCTCAGCCAGCAGGGCGTAGAAACGCAGGACGAACTGGAAAAAGCCACGCAGCAAACCCGCTACCCCGCGCAAAGCCACCGCTGGAGCGAAGAACAGCCGCAAGGGACGACCGCCGTACTCGCGCGCTACGACGCCAACGGCCAGCCCACACAAATCGGGCAACGCGAATACCAATGGGACGCGCTGGGCAAACTGACCGAGGTGCGCGAACAGGGCACAAGCCTGGCCCGCTACCACTACAACCACCG
>NZ_AFAL01000890.1 GCF_000193225.1 Verminephrobacter aporrectodeae subsp. tuberculatae At4
TCTGGCCGGAACGCGGACATGCCGCGCGCGCAACTGCTCGAAATTCTAGCTTACTGGGATATGCGCTCTGGCCGGAACTCACGCAAGCGGCCATCGGCCGCGTGGCGGATTCTAGCTTACTGGGATATGCGCTCTGGCCGGAACGTCGTCGTAGTGCTCGCGCGCACCGTCCCGATTCTAGCTTACTGGGATATGCGCTCTGGCCGGAACGGGGGCATCAGCGACTGGGACGCACTGATGATTCTAGCTTACTGGGATATGCGCTCTGGCCGGAACACGTCACTGATCGGGATGAACCCATCTCGTTATACACAAGTCCCTCTCGCATGAGTTATGCTACTTATTTCATAGCGAAAGCACACAATGAGTTGGACAGTCACGGAATTCAAGAGCATGAACCTGGGGGACCCCAGGCGCAAACAGCGTGCGATCCATCTGATCGAGAGCTTGAGTGCCAAGCCCACAGCCAGTATCCCCCAAGCCTGCGGTGATTGGGCCGACACCATTGGGGCCTACCGCTTCTTTG
>NZ_AFAL01000889.1 GCF_000193225.1 Verminephrobacter aporrectodeae subsp. tuberculatae At4
TCCCAGTAAGCTAGAATTGGGGGGGGCCCCCATGGGGGCCATTTGTTCCGGCCAGAGCGCATATCCCAGTAAGCTAGAATGCAGGCCAGCTGTGTGTGGACGCCGCGCACGTTCCGGCCAGAGCGCATATCCCAGTAAGCTAGAATCGCGCTGCGGTTCATCCCATTTCGTTATACACAAGTCCCCTGAACCTGAAGCTCGCGACAGAACCTGATGCCAGCAGCAAAGTCAAGAATGCGTTGCATTCCCAGCCAGATGGTCTTGACTCCGGGCTCACCATCGCACTTTCGCGCAAGAAAGC
>NZ_AFAL01000888.1 GCF_000193225.1 Verminephrobacter aporrectodeae subsp. tuberculatae At4
CCCCACGTTTGTGCGTGCGCGCCAGGCTGGTTGAGCGGGACCGTGCGCGGGGGCGCAGAGGGATTGGCGCTGCCCGAAGCGCTGCGCGTTGCGTATTGCGCCGGCTCCGGGCAACGGCTGCTGTGGCTTGTCGCCTGCGCGATCGGGATCGTTCGGCGCGCGCAGGCGCGCCCTGTCCGCACCATGCAGGCGAATGCGGAGCCAGCCCCGTCAACTCCTCGGGTTCAAGCCGTCCCCGTCGGGGCGCGGGGACAGGCTTGGGCAGCCGCTGTGCCAGGCCCTGCGTGCTGTAGCGTCAGAACCAGAGGTCGCCCGCCGCATCCGGCGTCTGCCCTACGAGGGACAAGGGCATGCGCGCTGCGGCGCCGGGCGCGGTGATGGCGCCGTTGGCCTGGCCGTCGGCGTCGAACGGCCCGCCATCGGCGATCTCGAAGTCCAGCCGCAGCCGC
>NZ_AFAL01000887.1 GCF_000193225.1 Verminephrobacter aporrectodeae subsp. tuberculatae At4
GGTCTTGGCCGTGGCGCTTACCAAGGCGCTGCTTACGGTGATGGCCGTCGCGCCAGCGGCGGTGTTCACCGTAAAGCCGGCGTTGCCCGTAAGGGCTGCCGCGTCCAGGGTGCCCGCTTCGGTGTACGTGAGCACCAACTGGTTGCCGGTGACCGTGGCGCTGCTGAATACCGGGGCCACGGTATCTGCTGCGGGCCGGGTGGTGTCCACGCTGTAGTTGGGGCTGGCGACGTCACCCTCGCTGCCGGCGTTGCCAGCGTTGCCGGCGTTGCCAGCGTCGTCGGTTACCCCGGCGAGGTTTACGACGATGACATTCGTCAGGGCGCTGACGTTGACCGTGGGCGTGAAGGTGGCCGTCCAGACCATGCGCGCGGCGTTGGCCACGGGCGCGCTCAGCGTGCCGCTGCCGCACATGATGATGTCGCTGGCTTCAAAGCCGTTGACGGGCTGGTTGAAGGTGAAGGTGACGATGGTGGTCTCGCCCGTGGTGAGCGCGTAGTCGGCCAGCGTGATCGCGACGTCGAGCTCGGGTGGGGCTGGCGTGTTGTTCGTCACCGCCCGGCTGCTGAAGTTTGCTGCGTCGTTGCCGGCAGCGTCCTGCACCACGGCGCCGGATTCGGGTTTGGTGTAGCTGACGGTCACCGTCTCCGTGCTGGCCACGGCGCGGCTCAGTGTCAGCGTCACGGTCTTGGTCGTGGCGTTCACCAAGGCGCTGCTGACGGTGATGGCCGCCGCGCCAGCGGCGGTGTTCACCGTAAAGCCGGCG
>NZ_AFAL01000886.1 GCF_000193225.1 Verminephrobacter aporrectodeae subsp. tuberculatae At4
AAGGTCCTGATGCCCTACGAGCTGGAGATGCGCGCGTCCTGCGGACCGCCTGCGCGCTGAGCGGGCAACGGCCCCAGGGCTTGCGCAAAGCGTGCGAGCATGGCCTGTCCGACGGGCGTCGGGCGCAGGGCGGGAGACCGGTCGTGCACGCCGATTCCCGCCCGCGCAGCGAACAGGCGCTTGCCGTAGCACAGCAGGTTTTCCAGGCCCTGCATCACGAAGACGGTGGCCGGCAGCATCCGGGCGTATTCGTATTCCGCCTGCGCTGCGTCGCCGCGGCGCCAGGCCGCGTAGGCGCGCACGGCGTAG
>NZ_AFAL01000885.1 GCF_000193225.1 Verminephrobacter aporrectodeae subsp. tuberculatae At4
GCCTCTCCGCGTTGGCAATGGGTTGCCCCTGGGGGTTGAGCGGGCTGAATCCGCTTTCGGTCACCTCGGTCGGCTGGCCTGCGGCGTTGTAGCGGATGCGCGTTTGCTGTTCCCTTCCGGGCACCACGCTGGGCCGTGCGATCAGTTCGGGCGCGTATTGCGCGCTTGCATAGCCGTAGCGCAGCTGCCATTGCGCGGGCTGCGCGCGCCCCTTCGCGTAGGCCACGGTGCTGATTTTTACCGGGCGGCCGTAGGTGTCGAGCTCGGTGCGCTTGCCGCTGACCGG
>NZ_AFAL01000884.1 GCF_000193225.1 Verminephrobacter aporrectodeae subsp. tuberculatae At4
CCTGACCCCGGTCATGTTCACGCCGATGCTGTTGCCGGCGTCCTCCACGGTGGCCGTGGGCGTGAACGTGGCGGTCCAGGTTCTTCCGTCGGCCCCTGCGCTGAGTTCGCCCAGCGTGCCGTTGGCGTCCGTCAGAACGATGTCCTCGGAACTGAACCCGGTGACGGTCTCGCTGAAGCGGAAGGTGACGGTCGTCGTTTCCCCCGCCTTGAGCGTGGTGTCGGCCAGCGTGATCGTGGCGGTCGGCACGACGCCGCCGGCAGACCGGGTGTCCACGGTGTAGTTGGCGCTGCTGACCGGGCTCGGCGTGCCATTGCCCGCCAAGTCCCACACGCCGTTCATGTTCACGCGGATGGTGTTGTTCCTCACGTCGTTCACGTTCTCCGTGGGCGTGAAGGTCGCGGTCCAGGTTTTCCGTCTTCGCTGGCCGTCAGAGGTCCCAGTGTGCCGTTCGCGTTCGAGAGGTCTATCTTGCTTGCGTCAAAGCCGCTGACGACCTCCGTGAAGCTGAAGCTGACCACCGCGGTTTCGCCACTCGTCAGGTTGTTGTTGGCCAGCGTGATGCTCACGCCGGGGGGACGACGTCGATGTCGTAGCTGACCGTGGAGACCGCTGTGCCCGCCCCGGCGTTGCCCGCGAGGTCGGTGATTTGGGCCAGGTTCACGCGAATCTTGTTGCCCGTCGAACTGTTGACGGAGGCGGGATTCAAAATGCGCTCGAGGATCCCCGGGGCCGTCAGCGTGACCTCCCAGGTGGTGGTGCCGCCGCCGGTGCTGCGCAGGTTGGACAGCTGCGCGCCTCCGCCCACCGTCAGGTCGGCGATGCTGAAGCTGCTGGCGTCAATGTCTTCGGAGAAGCGGATGACGACGGTGGTGCTCTCGCCGAGGTGCAGTTTGTCGTCGCCGATC
>NZ_AFAL01000883.1 GCF_000193225.1 Verminephrobacter aporrectodeae subsp. tuberculatae At4
GCGCTGCTGAGCACCGGGGCCGTGGTATCGGCTCCGGAGTTGTTCGTCACCGCCTGGTCCGTGAAGTTGGCCGCGTCATTGCCGGCAGCGTCCTGCAGCACGTTGCCGCTTGCGGGCTTGGTGTAGCCGAGGCTCACCACCTCGGTGCTGTCCACGTCACGGCTCAGATGCAGCGTGACGGTCTTGGCCGTGGCATGGATCGCGACGCTCTCGACTGCGATGGCGATGCCACTGGCGCTGCTGACGGCAAAGGCCGTGGAGGGGGGTGTATGGGTGGCGTCCAGACCGAGGCTGCTGACCTCGGTGTAAGCCAACACCAGATCGCGCCCGCTGACCGTGGCCGTGCCAAGGACCGGCGCCGTGGTGTCGGCCGCGGATTGGTTCACCGCCGCCCGGTTGGTGAGGTTGTCCGCGTCGTTGCCGGCTGCGTCCTGTATGACGCCGTTGCCGCTCGCGGGCCGGGTGTAGCTCACGTTCACCACCTCGCCGTGGTCCACGGCACGGCTCAGGTGCAGCGTGACGGTCTTGGCCGTGGCGTCCACCGTGGTGCTGTCCACGGCGATCGCGAGGCCGCTGGTGCTGCTCACCGCAAAGGCCGTGGCGGGGGCCGTATTCATCGCGTCCAGCCCCAGGCTGCTCGCCTCGGTGTAAGTCAGCACCAGAGTGTTTGCGCTGACCGTGGCCGTGCTGAGCACCGGGGCCGTGGTGTCGGCTGCGGATTGGTTCGTGACCGCCTGGTTCGTGAGGTTGTCCGCGTCGTTGCCGGCGGCGTCCTGCAGCACGTTGCCGGTCGTGGGCTTGGTGTAGTTCACGCGCACCACCTCGCCGTTGTCCACGTCACGGCTCAGGTGCAGGGTGATGCTCTTGCCCGTGGCATCCACCGTGACGTTGTCCACGCTGATGGCCACGCCACTGGCGCTGCTGACCGCAAAGGCCGTGGCGAGGGCCGTATGCGCCGCGTCCAGACCCAGGCCGCTCGCTTCGGTGTAGCTGAGCACCAGCTCGCGCCCGCTGACCGTTGCGCCGCTGATCACCGGGGCCGTGGT
>NZ_AFAL01000882.1 GCF_000193225.1 Verminephrobacter aporrectodeae subsp. tuberculatae At4
CGTGACGAACAACACCCCCGCGCCGGCAGACACCACGGCCCCGCAGCTGATCACCAGCGGCGACACGACGCGCCCCAGGGTCAACGGCGACCAACTGGTACTCAGCTTTGACGACGTCAGCGACCTGGACGCGGGTCTGATCGAATCGATCCACGGGGCCTTTACGGTGCTTGTCAACGGCGTCGCGAACGCCGTCACCAACGTCACCGTCGAGGCCCAAGCCAAGACCGTCACGCTCACGCTGAGCACGGCGGTCAGCCACGGCCAGACGGTCACCGTCGCCTACGCCGACCCCACGACCGGCAACGACGCCAACGCCATACAGGACGCTGCCGGCAACGACGCGGCCAGCTTTGCGGCCACCGCGGTGACCAACAACACGCCAGCGCCAGCAGACACCACGGCCCCGGTAATCAACACCGCCACGGTCAACGGCAACCAACTGGTGCTCACATACACGGAA
>NZ_AFAL01000881.1 GCF_000193225.1 Verminephrobacter aporrectodeae subsp. tuberculatae At4
GCGCTGCGCACGCGCGCCCAGCTGCGGCGCGGGATCGTCCACTCCCTGCTGCGCCAGCGCGCCGCCGCCCAGGGCCGCGCTCAGACCGAGCAGCCAGAGCGCGCACCGCAGCGGCGCAGGGCCACGCGAAGGAGCGCAGAACAGGGTGGGCAACGGCATGGGGCCTCCTTGGGCGGACTCTCCGGGGCAGCGATGGGCACCGTGGACTATAGGCAGCGGCGCCGCGCGCGAAGCCCCGAACTGCGGAAC
>NZ_AFAL01000880.1 GCF_000193225.1 Verminephrobacter aporrectodeae subsp. tuberculatae At4
GCGTGCCCAGCGTGCCGTTGGCATCGGTGAGCACGACGTCGTCGTTGGTGAATCCGCGGACGGCCTCGTTGAAGGCAAAGGTGACGGTGGTGGTGTCGCCTGCCTTGAGGCGGGTGTTGGCCAGCGTGATGTTCAGTTGGATGCTCATGGTGCTTTTCGTGGTGGGTGGGTGTTGGATGGGGTTTGGGCGCATTCCCTCTGTGGGCATGCGCCGGTGATGGGCGTTACTTCATGGGGACTGGTTTCGTCCGGCCGCCATGGGCGGGCGTCCCCGCTTCCAAGGTGCGCAGAAAAAGGCAGCGCACCCGGTTGGTCCGTGGGCTGCATGTGCAACCCCGGAGAAAAGCCGGTGCTTGGCCTTGCTTTATGGGAATGGGTGCGGGCAGGCCGCCATGGGCGGAGGGCTCCCGCTTCAAGGTGCGCAGAAAAAGGCAGCGCAATCTGGTCCGGGGACTGCATGCGCAGACTCGGAGAAAGGCCGGTAATGGGCCTTGCTTTGTGGGGATGGGTGCGGGCAAGCCGCCATGGGCGGGTGCTTCCCGTTTCCCAAGGTACGCAGAAAAAGGCAGCGCAACCTGGTCCGGGGGCGGCATCAGGCGCAGCCCCGGAGCAAAGCCGGTGGTTAGCCTTGCTTTATGGGGATGGGTGCGGGCAGTCCGCCATGGTGGGGACC
>NZ_AFAL01000879.1 GCF_000193225.1 Verminephrobacter aporrectodeae subsp. tuberculatae At4
CCATCGCCCCCGGAAGGCCCGGCGCCCAAGGACACCAAGGACACGGACGGCGACAGCATCCCCGACAGCCTCGAAGACGAGACCCCCGGCCTCCCCGACCCCTCTGGCGCAGCCCCCGTGGCCGGCGACGGCAATGGCGACGGCGTCCGGGACAGCACGCAGGCGGCAGTGGGATCGACCAGCGTCGTACGGGGCCCCACGGGAGAAAGCAGAAGCACCCCCGTGACCCTGGTGGCAGGCAGCCAGGACGGCAAGGTCGATCCGGCCAGCGGCGCGCGCATCACCCGCCTG
>NZ_AFAL01000878.1 GCF_000193225.1 Verminephrobacter aporrectodeae subsp. tuberculatae At4
TGACGCCGTCTCCGTTGCCATCTCCGGCTACCGGGGCAGCGCCAGCGGGGCCGGGGATGCCGGGGGTCAGGTCTTCGACGCTGTTGGGAATGCCGTCGCCGTCCGTGTCCTTGGTGTCCTTGCTGTCCTTGTCCGACGGGGCCGAACTCGGGGCCGGGGCCGGGGCCGAGGCCGAGCTCGGGGCCGGATTCGGACTCGAGGCAGGAGCCGGACTCTGTGGCGCGGGTGTGCGGTTGTTCACCGGCGTGGCCGGGACACTGGCCGCGTCGTTGCCGGCCGCGTCCTGTATGGCGTTGGCATCGTCGCCGGTCGTGGGGTCGTTGTAGGCGACGGTCACCGTCTGGCCCGTGGAAACAGCGGTGGCCAGCGTCAGGCTGACGGTCTTGTCCTGCGCGTTCACCGTGATGGCGGTGACGGCAGTGGGCACGTTATCGATGCGCACCGCAAAGGCCGTGGTGGGCGGGATATGGGTTGCGTCCAGGCTGTTGGCTTCGGTGTACGTGAGCACCAGCTGGTTGTTGCTGACCATGGCGGTGCTGAGCACCGGGGGCGTCGTGTCCGGCCGGGTGTCCACGGTGTAGTTGGCGGTGCTGACACCGGCGTTGCCTGCGTCGTCGGTCAGGCCGGTGAGGTTGACGCTGATGGTGTTGGTCGTGTCGTTGACGTTGGCCGTGGGGGTGAAGGTCGCTGTCCAGACCGTGCGGTCGGCGTTGGGGGTGAGCGTGCTGAGCGTGCCGTTGGCATCGGTGAGCACGATGTCATCGTTTGCGAAGCTGGTGACGGGCTCGTTGAAGCGGATGGTCACGGTGGTGGTTTCGCCCACGGTAAGCGCGCTATCGGCCAGGGTGATGGTGGCCGTGGGGCCGGTGGTGTCTGCGGGCCGGGTGTCCACGGTGTAGTTGGCGCTGCTGGCGGTGCCGACACCGGCGTTGCCAGCGTCGTCGGTCACGCCGGTGAGGTTGACGCTGATGGTATTGG
>NZ_AFAL01000877.1 GCF_000193225.1 Verminephrobacter aporrectodeae subsp. tuberculatae At4
GCAACGGCGTGCTGCAAGATGCAGCGGGCAATGACGCGGCGAACCTCACGAATCAGGCGGTAACGAACAGCTCCGCAGCCGATACCACGGCGCCGGTCCTTGGCACGGCCACGGTCAGCGGGCGCGATCTGGTGTTGGCGTACACCGAGGCGAGCAGCCTGGGCCTGGACGAGACGAATCCGGTGGATGCCGCAGCCTTTGCGGTGAGCAGCGCCAGTGGCGTCGCCATCAGCATCGACAGCGTCACGGTGAACGCCACGGCCAAGACCGTCACGCTGCGCCTGAACCGTGACGTGGACAGCGGCGAGGCGGTAAGCCTCCGCTACACCCGGCCCGCAAGCGGCAACGTGCTGCAGGACGCTGCCGGCAACGACGCGGCGAATCTCGCGGACCAGGTGGTAACGAATAACTCCGCGACCGACACCACGGCGCCGGTGCTCGGCAGCGCCACGGTCAGCGGGCGTGATCTGGTACTGACCTACACCGAGAGCAGCAGCCTGGGACTGGACGCAACCAATACGGCCCCCGCAACGGCCTTTGCGGTGAGCAGCGCCAGCGGCGTCGCCATCGCCGTGGACAAAGTCACGGTGAACGCCACGGCCAAGACCATCACGCTGCGCCTGAGCCGTGACGTGGACAGCAGCGAGGCGGTGAGCCTGAGCTACACCCGGCCCGCGACCGGCAACAACGTGCTGCAAGACGCTGCCGGCAATGACGCGGCCAACCTCACGAGCCAGGCGGTGACGAACAGTTCCGCGGCCGACACCACGGCTCCGGTGCTGGGCAGCGCCACGGTCAACGGACGCGATCTGGTACTGACCTACACCGAGGCAAGCAGCCTGGGCCTGGATTCGGTCCACACGGCCCCCGCGGCGGCCTTTGCGGTGAGCAGCGCCAGCGGCCTGGCCATCAGCGTCGAGAGCGTCGCGGTGGATCCCACGGCCAAGACCGTCACGCTGCACCTGAACCGCGCCGTGGACAGCGGCGAAGTGGTGAGTCTGAACTACACCAAGCCAGCGACCGGCAACGACGTGCTGCAAGACGCAGCCGGCAATGACGCGGAAAACCTCACGAACCAGGCGGCGGTGAACCACTCCGCAGCCGATACCACGGCGCCTGTGCTTGGCACGGCAACGGTCAGCGGCCGCGATCTGGTGCTGACTTACACGGAGGCCAGCAGCCTGGGTCTGGACGCTGCCCATACGCCCCCCTCCACGGCCTTTGCGGTCAGCAGCGCCAGCGGCGTCGCCATTGCAGTCGAGAACGTCGCGATCAATGCCACGGCCAAGACCGTCACGCTGCACCTGAGCCGTGACGTGGACAGCACCGAGGTGGTAAGCCTCGGCTACACCCGACCCGCAACCGGCAACGACGTGCTGCAGGACGTGGCAGGCAATGACGCGGCGAATCTCACGGACCAGGCGGTGACGAACAACTCCGGAGCCGATACCACGGCCCCG
>NZ_AFAL01000876.1 GCF_000193225.1 Verminephrobacter aporrectodeae subsp. tuberculatae At4
GGTGCCCGTGGTGCTGCTCACGGTAAAGCCGGCGCTGCCCGCGAGTGCGGCCGGGTCCAGGGTATTGGCTTCGGTGTACGTGAGCACCAACTGGTTGCCGTTGACCATGGCGCTGTTGATTACCGGGGCCGTGGCGTCCTGTGGCCGGGTGTCCACGGTGTAGTTGGCGCTGCTGGCGGTGCCGGTCCCGGAGCGGCCTGCATCGTTGGTTACGCCGGCCTGGTTGACGCGGATGGTGTTGCTCGCGTTATTGACGTTGGCCGTGGGTGTGAGGGTGGCGGTCCAGGTTTTGCCGTCGGCGGTCGTGAGCGCGCTCAATGTGCCGTTGGCCTGAGTCAGATCGATGTCGTCCATCGTGAAGCCGTTGGCCGATTGGTTGAAGGCGAAGGTGACGGTCGTCGTTTCACCCACGGTGAGCGCGGTATCGGCCAGCGTGATCGTGGCGGCAGGGAGCGCGGTGTCCACGCGGAAGTTGTCGCTGGTGGCGCTGCCGGTACCGGCAGTGCCTGCGCCGTAGGTCACGCCCGCGAGGTTCACGCGGATGGTGTTGGTCGCGTCATTGACGCCCGCCGTGGGCGTGAAGGTGGCCGTCCAGGTTCTGCCGTCGGCGCTGAGTGCGAGGTCGCTCAGCGTGCCGTTGGCCCCGGTCATGTCCACGTCATCGAGCGTAAAGCCGTTGACGGGTTTGTTGAAGGCGATGATGACGGTCGCCTTTTCTCCCGTCATGAGGTGGTTATTGGTCAGCGTGACGCGTGCGCTCAGGTCGGATGGCTGGTTCGTGCTGCCGGGCCGGGTGTCAATGCTGTAGTTGTCGCTGGGGGAGGTGCTGTTCGCCGTATTGCCCGCCAAGTCCGTCACGCCGCGGTAGTTGACGCGGATGCTGTTGGTGGCAGTGTTGGTATCCGCTGTGGGCGTGAAGGTGGCGGTCCAACTCCTGCCATCTCCGAGGGCGGTCAGCGGACCCAGCGCGCCGTGGGCCTGTGACAGGTCGATGTTGGCGGCGGTAAAGCCATTGACGGGCTCGCTGAAGCTGAAGGTG
>NZ_AFAL01000875.1 GCF_000193225.1 Verminephrobacter aporrectodeae subsp. tuberculatae At4
GCATAGATAACACGGTGCCAACGGCAAGCATTACGCTTAGCGACAACCGCCTGGCGATCGGAGAAACGCTCGGGGTCACCGTTCAATTCAGCGAAAGAGTCAGCGGTTTCGATCGCAGCGACCTCACCGTGGGCAACGGCACGCTGAGCGATTTCAGCAGCAGCGACGGAGGCCGGACTTGGGCCGCCACGCTGACCCCAACGGCCACGGGCGTCGAAGGAACCGAGTTCCACATCACACTCAATGCCGCCACGGCGAATGTGCGCGACTTGGTGGGCAACGTATTGCAGACCAACGTCAGCAGCGCCGCATACACCCTGGACCGCATGGCGGCGCAGCTGGCCGCCAGCGGCCACACGATCAGCCATACGGCGCTTGGACCTGACCAGCAAACGACGAGCGTCACGATCAAATTCAGCGAAGCGGTCGGGGGCTTTGGAATAGACGACGTAACCTTGACTGGCGGCAGCGTGAGCGCGGTAAGCGCAGTGAACCCTGGAGCTG
>NZ_AFAL01000874.1 GCF_000193225.1 Verminephrobacter aporrectodeae subsp. tuberculatae At4
CTGACGCTGGGCCGCGCCGCGGCCCCCGGCGAGACAGTGCACGTCAGCTACGCCAAGCCCGCGGCCAGCAATGGCGTGCAGGACGCTGCCGGCAACGCTGCGGTGAACTTCAGCAACGAGGCCGTGACGAACAACACGCCAGCAGACACCACGCCCCCGGTAATCAACACCACCACGGTCAACGGCGACCAGTTGGTGCTCACCTACACCGAAACCTACAGCCTGGACGGGGCCACGCTCACGGGCAATGCAGGCTTTACGGTCGCAAGCCTCACGGTGGACACGGGGGCAACAACCATCCCCGTCAACAGCGCCGTGGTCAACGGGGCGGCCAAGACCGTCACGCTCACGCTCAGCCGCGCCGTGGTCTACGGCGAACTGGTGCGCGTCAGCTACGCCAAACCGGCGACCAGCAATGGGGTTCAGGACGCCGCCGGCAACGCCGCGGCGAGCTTCAGCGACCGGGACGTGGTCAACGACACACCGGACACCGCGGCCCCGCAGCTGATTACTACCGGAGACGAGCGCCCCACGATCACCGACGGCATATATCTGGGGCTTCATTTCAGCGACGCGAGCTCCTCCCTGGACGACAGCAACGGACCCGCCAAGGAGGACTTCACGGTGCTCGTGAACGGCGCAGCCAACACCGTCGCCGCAGTCACCACGGAGGGAATGTACAAGATCGTCCTGCTGACCCTGAGCACCCCCGTGCAATCCGGTCAAAGAGTGACCGTCTCCTACCAGGACAGCACGCCGGGCAACGACAACGGCATACAGGACCCGACGGGCAATCGCTTGCTCAGCATCCCGACCACGGTGGTGATGAATGACACCGTTGCCCCGCAGCTGATCACCACCGACGGCGCGCGCCCCAAGGTCAACGGCAACCA
>NZ_AFAL01000873.1 GCF_000193225.1 Verminephrobacter aporrectodeae subsp. tuberculatae At4
GCGGTTGCCGGCTGTGTCCAGGATGGCGCTCGCGTCGGTGGGCGTGCTGTCCTGGTAGGCAATGGTCACGCTCTGACCAGCGACCACGGGAGTGGCCAGTTCCAGCAAGATGTACTTTCCCGTCTGTCCATTCACAACATCCACCCCGGTGACGGTGATGCGGGAGCCATCAGCGAGCACCGTGAAGTCCCCGCTGGCCGGCGCGTGGCTCGCGTCCAGATTGCTCGCGTCGCTGAATCTGATCACCAACGCGATGGGGCCGCTGAGGGTGGGGCGATGCTCACCTGTGGTCAAGAGCTGCGGGGCCGTGGTGTCCGCCGTGCCGCTGGGGGTGTTGTTGGTCACCGCCCGGTCGCTGAAGCTCACTGCGTCGTT
>NZ_AFAL01000872.1 GCF_000193225.1 Verminephrobacter aporrectodeae subsp. tuberculatae At4
TGACCGTGAGCTACACCAAGCCCACGGGCGACAACGTGGTGCAGGACGCAGCCGGCAACGACGCAGTGAGCTTCAGCAACCAGGCCGTGACCTATCGCGCCACGGCAATCGACAACACGCCCCCGGAGTTCCACAGCGCCGCGGTCCGCGGCAGCGAACTGGTGATCAGCTACATCGAAGCTAACACCCTGCTCTCGATAGGGCCCATGCCCAGCTCCAGCTTTAGGGTGAGCAGCACCACGGGCACGGCCATCACCGTGCTCGCTGTCGTGGTGCTCCCAAGTTCCAAGACCGTGGTGCTGACGCTGAACCGCGCCGTGGCCGAAACGGAGACCGTGACCGTCAGCTACACCAAGCCCGCATCCGGTGGGGTGCAGGACGCTGCCGGCAACTATGCGGCGAACTTCAGCGAAAAAGCCGTGACCCACGGCACCACGGCAGCCGACACCACGCCCCCGGAGTTCCACAGCGCCACGGTC
>NZ_AFAL01000871.1 GCF_000193225.1 Verminephrobacter aporrectodeae subsp. tuberculatae At4
TCGCGTCGCCTTCGACGACGCGGCAGCGCTTCTCGCTGGGTCCAATCCGCGTCGCCCACTTCGAGCCAGATTCGCACTTGGAAGAACCGCGAACGGCTTTGTAGCACGTCGCACGCGGGCTTATTAAACTTGTCGGAAGTAAAGCCTCACATTGAGGCATAGCGACAAGTCGGAGCACGGAAGAAGCTGGCAACGATATCAGGCAGCTTCTGCAAGCGATGGAGGGTGCGGTCGGCGTTGTTGCATAAATCGACCTTCGAAGATGCCCCCCAAGAACACCAATTCAGGTGAGGCGTGCGGACCGCGGGCGAGCCAGAGAGGCCATGCGATTGAGCACGCCCGCACGGATGGCGACCTCGGTGGCCTGCGAGCCAATCGTGCGTGCCCACAGGAAATGGCTGGTCAG
>NZ_AFAL01000870.1 GCF_000193225.1 Verminephrobacter aporrectodeae subsp. tuberculatae At4
CACCAACTGGTTGCCGTTGACCGTGGCGCTGCTGAGCACCGGGGGCGTGGTGTCTGCTGGCACCGGCGTGTTGTTGCGCACATGCCAGAGGCTGAAGTCCGCTGCAGAGTTGCCGGCAGCGTCCTGCACCCCATGGCCGGTCGGGGGTTTGGTGTAGCTGACCTCCACCGTCTCCCTGTAGGTCACGGCGCGGCTCAATGTCAGCGTGACGGTCTTGGTCGTCGCGTCCACCACGGCGCCGGTGACGGTGATGGCCCGCGTGTTGCTGCTGCCGACCGTAAAGCCTGCATTGCCCGCGAGCGCGGCCACGTCCAGGGTGCCCGCTTCGGTGTACGTGAGCACCAGCTGGTTGCCGTTGACCGTGGCGCTGTCCAGCGACGGGGGTGTGGTGTCCGTTGGCGTCGGCGTCGGCGTGCCGTGGGCCACGACCTTTTCGCTGAAGCTTGCTGCGTCGTTGCCGGCGGTATCCCGTATCCCATTGCCGCTCGCGGGTTTGGTGTAGCTGACGTTCACCGTCTCGCTATTGGCCACGGCGCGGTTCAGCGTCAGGGTGACGGTCTTGGCCGTTGTGTTCACGCGGGCGCTGCTCACGGTAATGGCCGTGCCCGCGGTGCTGCTCACCGTAAAGCCCGCGTTTCCCGTGAGTGCTGCCGCGTCCAGGTGGTTGGCTTCGGTGTAGCTGATCACCAGCAGGTTGTCGGTGACCGTGGCGCTGCTGAACACCGGGGGCGTGGTGTCCTGTGTGTTGTTGATCGCGGCCTGGCTGCTGAAGTTGGCTGCGGCGTTGCCGGCAGCGTCCTGCACCACGGCGCCGGTCGTGGGTTTGGTGTAGCTGACGTTCACCGTCTCGCTGTAGGCCACGGCGCGGCTG
>NZ_AFAL01000869.1 GCF_000193225.1 Verminephrobacter aporrectodeae subsp. tuberculatae At4
GCGGCGTCTTGCAGCACCTTGTTTCCGGTTGCAGGCTTGGTGTAGCTCAGGGTTATCGCCTCGCCGCTGTCCACGTCGCGGCTCAGGTGCAGCGTGACGGTCCTGGCCAAGGCATTTACCGTGACGCTATTCACGGCGATGGCCAGGCCGCTGGCGCTGTTCACTGCAAAGGCCGTGGTGGGGGCTGTATTCGTCTCGTCCAGACCCAGGCTGCTGGCCTCGGTATAGCTCAGCGCCAGAAAGTGCCCGTTGACCACGGCGGCGCTGAGCACGGGGGCCGTGGTGTCGGCTGCGGAGTTATTCGTTACCGCCTGGTTCGTGAGGTTGGCCGCGTCGTTTCCTGCCGCGTCCTGCAGCACGTCGTTGCCGGTCGCGGGCCGGGTGTAGCTCAGGCTCACCGCCTCGACGCTGTCCACGGAACGACTCAGGAGCAGGGTCACGGTCTTGGCTGTCGCATCCACCATGACGCTATTGACGGCTATGGCCACGCCGCTGGCGCTGCTCACCGCATAGGCCGTTGCGGGGGCCGTATGCACCGCGTCCAGGCCCAGGCTGCTGGCCTCCGTGTAAGTCAACACCAGATTGCGCTCGCTGACCGTGGCGCTGCTGAGCACC
This sequence comes from Verminephrobacter aporrectodeae subsp. tuberculatae At4, assembly GCF_000193225.1. Classification (GTDB taxonomy): domain Bacteria; phylum Pseudomonadota; class Gammaproteobacteria; order Burkholderiales; family Burkholderiaceae_C; genus Acidovorax; species Acidovorax aporrectodeae. Next base: position 616 of record NZ_AFAL01000869.1, read on the forward strand.
GGGGCCGTGGTATCGGCTCCGGAGTTGTTCGTCACCGCCTGGCTTGTCAGACTGTCTGCGTCATTGCCTGCCACGTCTTGCAGCACGTTGCCGGTTGCGGGCCGGGTGTAGCTCATGCTCACCGCCTCGGTGCTGTCCACGTCACGGCTCAGGTGCAGCGTGACGGTCTTGGCCGTGGCGCCTACCGTGACGCTCTCGACGGTGATGGCGACACCGCTGGCGCTGCT
>NZ_AFAL01000868.1 GCF_000193225.1 Verminephrobacter aporrectodeae subsp. tuberculatae At4
CCTACTCGGCAGTGAACATGGCTGTTTTCGCCATCGTCGCGTGCGATTCTTTCTGAGCTACCTACTCGGCAGTGAACGCGAAGCCGGCGGTCCCGGCATTTACTCCGATTTTCTGAGCTACCTACTCGGCAGTGAACTTCATCGCCGGAACGCACACCGAGGCCCAGGCTTTCTGAGCTACCTACTCGCAGTGAACTTGATGAATA
>NZ_AFAL01000867.1 GCF_000193225.1 Verminephrobacter aporrectodeae subsp. tuberculatae At4
GTCGATGGCGTGGCGAATATCGTCACGAATGTCAGCATCAATGGAACCTCCAAGGACATGATCCTGACGCTGACCACCCCCATAGCGGATGGTCAGCGCGGCGTGACCGTTGCCTACAACGACAGCACGCCCGCCGACAACAAGGGCATACAGGACACAGCCGGCAATCGCCTGACCAGCATCCCGACCACGGCGGTGGACATACTGGACAGAACGCCCCCGGTGATCCACAGCGCCACAGTCACCGGCAACCAGTTGGTGCTCACGTACACGGAAGCCAACACCCTGGACGGGGCAGCGCTCACGGGCAACGCAGGCTTTACGGTGAACACCGCCGCTGGCGCAACGGCCATCACCGTGAGCAGCGCCGTGGTAAGCGCCACGGCCAAGACCGTGACGCTGACACTGAGCCGCGCTGTGGCCAATACGGAAACCGTGACCGTCAGCTACACCAAACCCGCGACCGGTGCCGTGGTGCAGGACGCTGCGGGCAACGACGCAGCGAGCTTCAGCAGCCAGGCCGTGACGAACAACACCCCCGCGCCAGCAGACACCACGCCCCCGGTGTTGATCACCACCGGTCAGCAGGGGCCCAGGGTCAACGCCAACTTGGTGTACCTCAGTTTCCACGGCACGAGCGACCTGAAAGATGGTACGGCCCAACCGAACGGCAGCGATTTCACGGTGCTCGTCGATGGCCAAGCCGCCACGGTCACGGTCACGGGCTATGGAAGCGGAAAAACGATGATCCTGCGACTGAGCACCTCCGTGCAGCTGGGTCAGACCGTGACCATCGCCTACCAGGACAGCACGCCCACCAACGAGAGTGCCATACAGGACACAGCCGGCAACCGCCTGCTCAGCTTTCCGACCACAGCGGTGCGCACGGACATCGTGGCCCCGGTGTTGATCACCACTGACGAGACGCAACGCCCCAGGGTCAACGGC
>NZ_AFAL01000866.1 GCF_000193225.1 Verminephrobacter aporrectodeae subsp. tuberculatae At4
TCGACGCTGACGTGGGTGACGGCGTTTGCGACGCCGTTGACCAGCACCGTAAAGGCTCCGCTCGCCGGCTTGTGGGCCCGGTCCGCGTCCAGGTTGCCCGTGTCGCTAAAGCTGAGCACCAGTTGGTCGCCAGTGACCTTGGGACGAGAGTCGCCGGTGATGATCAGCTGCGGGGGCGTGGTGTCTGGTGGCGCTGGTGTGTTGTTGGTCATCGCCCGGTTGCTGAAGTTCGCTGCGTCGTTGCCGGCAACGTCCTGCACCACGGCGCCAGACCCGGGCTTGGTGTAGCTGACGGTCACCGTCTCCGCACTGGCCACGGTGCGGCTCAGTGTCAGCGTCACGGTCTTGGCCGTGGCGTTCACTACGGCGCGGCTCACGATGATGGCCCTTGTGCCAGCAGCGGTGTTGAGCGTAAAGCCGGCGTTGTCCGCGAGCGCTGCCGCGTCCAGGCTGTTGGCTTCCGTGTACGTGAGCACCAGCTGGTTGACGTTGAGCACGGCGCTGCTGATTACCGGGGGCGTGGTGTCTGCTGGCGCGAGCGTGTAGTTGGTCGCGGCCATCTTCTCGAAGTTGGCCGCGTGGTTGCCCGCCGCGTCCTGCACCACATTGCCGGATTCGGGCTTGGTGTAGCTGACGCTCACCGACTCACCGTGGCCCACGGTACGGCCTTCGAATGTCAGCGTCACGGTCTTGACCATTGCGTTCACCACGGCGCTCGTGATGTGCAAGCGTTCCGTTGCCACGCCGCTGCTGTTGAGGAGGTCTACCGCAAAGCCTCCGTCGCCCGACAGCGCTCCGTAGGCCAAGCTGTTCTGTTCGGTGTAACTGATCACCAGCTGGTCGTCGTTGGCCATGGCGTGGCTGAACACCGGGGGCGTGGTGTCTGCTGCTGGCGTGACGTTCGTCACGGGCCGGTTGCTGAAGTCTGCCGTGTCGTTGCCGGCAACGTCCTCGACCCCCGCCCTGGTGTGGCTGAGGGTCACCGTCTCGCTGGAGGTCACGGCGCGGCTGAGCGTCAGCGTGACGGTGTTGCGCGTCGCGTCCACCACAGCGCCGGTGACGGTGATGGCGGTGCCACCAGCGCTGCTGACCGTAAAGCCTGCGTTGCCTGCGAGCGGCCTCGCGCTCAGGTTCTCCGCTTCGGTGTAGGTCAGCAGCAGCTGATTCCCGTTGACCGTGGCGCTATCCAGCACCGGGGCCGTGGTGTCTGCTCCTGCTGGCGCGTTGTTGGTCACTGCCATCGCCTCGAAGTTGGCCGCCTTGTTGCCCTTCGCGTCCTGCACCACATTGCCGGACCAGGGCTTGAAGTAGCTGACGCTTACCCTGTCATCTTGGGCGATGCGCTCCAAGAGCGTCAGCGTCACGGTCTTGGCCGTCGCGTTCACGACGGCGCTGCCAACAGAGATGATCCAGACCACCGAGTTCTTGTTGTTGTAGCCCTTTACCGAAAAGCCTGCGTTGCGCGCCAGCGCAGCATCGTCCAAGTCGCTCTGTTCGGTGTAGTGGATCACCAGTTGGTTGCTGCGGACCGTGGCGCTG
>NZ_AFAL01000865.1 GCF_000193225.1 Verminephrobacter aporrectodeae subsp. tuberculatae At4
CCCGCTAACCCACTAACCCACTGCCACGATGCAGGCCAAGCGAACATGAAAATCAGCGCCATCCGGGTCACCCCGATTGCCATCCGGGACCCCGCCCTGCTCAACGCGGCAGGCGTGCACGAGCCTTTTGGCTTGCGCTCCATCATCGAGGTCGAGGGGGCCAACGGACTGGTGGGCCTGGGTGAGACCTATGGCGACGCGGCGCTGCTGTCCCTGCTCA
>NZ_AFAL01000864.1 GCF_000193225.1 Verminephrobacter aporrectodeae subsp. tuberculatae At4
GGGGCGATGGGCTCGGGCTTGGGCTCGGGCTCGGACCTGGAGCCGGGCCCGGACCTGGAGCCGGGCCCGGTGGCGCGGGGGTGCGGTTGTCCACCGGCGTGGCCGCGAAACTGGCTGCGTCGTTGCCGGCCGCGTCCTGTACGGCGTTGGCATCGTTGCCGGTCGTGGGGTCGGTGTAGGCGACGCTCACGGCCTGGCCGTTGGCGACAGCGGTGGCCAGCGTCAGGTTGACGGTCTTTTCCTGCGCGCCTACCGCGATGGCGGTGACGGCGCTGAGCACGTCATCAACGCGCACCGCAAAGGCCGTCGCGGGCGGGATATGCGTCGCGTCCAGGCTGCTCCCCTCGGTGTAGCGCAGCACCAGCTGGCTCGCGTTCACCGTGGCGCTGGCGAGCACCGGGGCCCGGGTGTCGATCTGGTAGATGGCGCTCGGGGCGTGGCCGGTGCCGGCACGGCCTGCGACGTTGCGCACGCCCGTCAGGTTCACGCTGATGGTGTTGCTGCTGTTCTCGACGCCGGCCGTGGGCGTGAATGTCGCCGTCCAGGTTCTGCCATCGTCATTCGTTGTGGGATCGGTCAATGTGCCATTGGCCTCGCTGAGCACGAGGTCGTCGCGCGTGAAGCCGGTGACGGGCTCGTTGAAGGCGATGGTGACTGTTGTGGTGTCGCCAACGGCCAGGTGGGTGTCGGCCAGTGTGATCGTGGCTGTCGGGCCCGTGGTGTCTGCCGGCCGGGTGTCCACGCTGTAGTTGGCGCTGTCGGCGCTGCCGGTGCCGGCGTTGCCCGCGTCGTCGCGCAC
>NZ_AFAL01000863.1 GCF_000193225.1 Verminephrobacter aporrectodeae subsp. tuberculatae At4
CGTATGTGCCCGCACCATATCCAGCGATAGGAAAATCCGTGCATAGGGTCCAACTGCACTACACGCTCAGCCGGGACGCCGGCGATGCACGCATCCGCAATCCGCTGCCCGAACTACTCCAAGCCGTCGCCGGGCAGGGCTCGATTTCGGGCGCTGCACGCAGTCTGGACCTGTCGTACCGCCATGTCTGGGGCGCGCTCAAGCGCTGGGAGGAGCAACTCGG
>NZ_AFAL01000862.1 GCF_000193225.1 Verminephrobacter aporrectodeae subsp. tuberculatae At4
GGCAACGCCGGTGTCAGCATCGCCACCAGCGCCAACTACACCGTGGACACCCGGCCGGACACGACGCCCCCGGTGATCAACACCGCCACGGTCAGCGACAACCAGTTGGTGCTCACGTACACCGAAGCCAACCGCCTGGACGCGACCCATATCCCGCCCACCACGGCCCTTGAGGTGCGCGTCGATAACGTGCTCACTGCCGTCACCGCCATCACGGTGAACGCGCAGGACAAGACCGTCAGCCTGACGCTGGCCACCGCTGTCTCCAGGGACCAAGCGGTGACCGTCGCCTACAACGACCCCACGACCGGCGACGATGCCAACGCCATACAGGACGCGGCCGGCAACGACGCGGCCAGTTTCCCGGCCATGCCGGTGAACAACCGCACCCCCGCGCCACAGAGTCCGGCCCCGGCGGACAAGGCACAGAGTCCGGCTCCGGCGGACAAGGACACGACGGACAAGGACATCAAGGACGACAAGGACACGGACGGCGACAGCGACGGCGTTCCGAGCAGCGTCGAAGACCTGGCCCCCGGCATCCCCGGCCCCGCTGGCGCTGCCCCGATCGCCGGCGACGGCAACGGAGACGGCGTCAAGGACAGCACGCAGGCAGCGGTGAGTTCTACCAGCCTCGTGCGCAGCCCCGCCGGAGAAAGCAGGCCGGCAGGCGCAGCCAGCACCCATGTGACCCTGGTGGCCGACAGCCTGGACGGCAAGCCCAACCCGGGCAGCAGCGCACGCATCACCCACCTGGA
>NZ_AFAL01000861.1 GCF_000193225.1 Verminephrobacter aporrectodeae subsp. tuberculatae At4
CAGCGACATCGTGTGCACCAGCGGCACGCTGAGCGCGCCCACGGCGAACGCCGAGCGCACGCTCTGGACGGCGACCTTCACGCCCACGGCCAACACCAACGCGCCGACGAATACCATCCGCGTGAACCTCGCCAATGTGCGCGACGACGCGGGAAACGCCGGGACCGACAGCGCCATCAGCACCAACTACAGCGTGGACACCGTGCGACCCAGGGCGACCATCACGCTGGCCGACACCGCGCTCACCGCGGGCGAGAGCATGACCGTCAGCTTCCGCTTCAGCGAGCCCGTGAACGGCTTTGACACCGACGACATCGTGTACACCAACGGCACGCTGACAACGCCCACGGCCAACGCCGAGCGCACGGTCTGGACGGCCACCTATACGCCTGCGGAGGACATCAGCGCCCGGGCGAACACCATCCGCGTGAACCTCGCCGGCGTGACCGACGACGCGGGCAACGCCGGGACCGGCAGCGCCATCAGCGCCAACTACAGCGTGGACACCACGCGCCCCACGGCCACCATCACGCTGGCCGACAGCGCGCTCACCGCGGGCGAGAGCACAACCGTCCGCTTCATCTTCAACGAGCCCGTCAACGGCTTGGACGCCAGCGACATCGTGTGCCCCAACGGCAGGCTGAGCACGCCCATGGCGAACGCCGAGCGCACGGTCTGGACAGCGACCTTCACGCCCAACGCCCACGCCAACGCCCGGACGAACGCCATCCGCGTGGACCTCGCCGGCGTGCGCGACGACGCGGGCAACACCGGGACCGGCAGGGCCAGCAGCGCCAGCTACAGCGTGCACACCATACGCCCCACGGCCACCATTGCGCTGACCGACGACGCGCTCACCGCGGGCGAGAGCACGACGGTCCGCTTCATCTTCAACGAGCCCGTCAACGGCTTGGACGCCAGCGACATCGTGTGCCCCAACGGCACGCTGAGCGCGCCCACGGCGAACGCCGAGCGCACGGTCTGGACGGCGACCCTCACGCCCAACGCGAACGCCAATGCCCGGACGAATACCATCCGCGTGGACCTCGCCGGCGTGAC
>NZ_AFAL01000860.1 GCF_000193225.1 Verminephrobacter aporrectodeae subsp. tuberculatae At4
TTGTCTGCGTCCAGGCTGCCTTGCCCGGTTTCGCTGAGCTGGCCCAGTGCGTCGTAGCGGTAGCTTTGTTCCTGGGGTCGGCTTCTGCCCGGGCCCGTGCTGCGGGTGCTGATGAGTTGGGTGGTGCTGTTGTAGCGGAATCGGGTTTGCTGGTTTTGTTCGTTGCTCACCTGGGTGATCAGGCCCGTGCGCGGGTCGTGTTCGATCTGGCTGCGCCGTCCGCCGGGCTGCTCGATGCGGGTGATGAAGCTGCCGCCCCGGTCCCATTCCAGGCGCGTGACGTCGCTGTC
>NZ_AFAL01000859.1 GCF_000193225.1 Verminephrobacter aporrectodeae subsp. tuberculatae At4
GCTTTGCCGTCGAGGCAATGGGCGATGGGCACTTGGTGACTCTCACTGAAAATATTTTCGACGTGGCGGACAATTTTGCGCTGTTCTCTGCGCGGCGATCCGAGTTGAAGAAACTGCTGAGACCAGGATTTATTCGTCTTACCAACGAACCTCTGAACCAGGCAACCAGCCCCCCGGTGGACTTCGGACCGAGGTATGCGCCCCTGCTCAATGGGACATGGGTTATCCCAACAATGAGGGGCTGATCACCAGTTCGGACGGCCTGCCGAGCATTCGTCTCACCAACGAACCTCTGCCCTGATGCGCTGCCCCGAACCCTGAAAATACTTGCATATGAACCCGGATTTCTGCAACCTATGGGGCATTGCAAATCCTCACGCTGACTTTCTGGAAAGGTCAAAAAAATGAGAAAACCACATATCCTGATTTCCATCGTTACTGATACCGACACCACGAGATGGGAATTCGGCAGGAAGGTGTTGGAGACATTTTGTGAAACCGACCCACGATTGGTGCCTGATCGCTTTGATAGCGATGTAAGAATCAAGAAACCGTTTTATGACATCGCTGCATGCGAGAAGTACTGGGCAGTGAAGACCATCATAGACGCGGGTGAGGAAGGACGCTGGCTCACCACATGGGCTTGCGGATGGAAGCGGTCCAAAACGGTGAAGTATAGTTATGAGATGAGCCATACCTTCCCCTACGTGAACCGGCTTGGCGAGATTCGTCTCGGATGGCTCCATGGTAATGCTGATGCCAACAAAAAAATCGACTGGAACCGCCTGTTCCACAGCCTTGTTGAACTCGCCAACCCGCAGTTTGCCATTTTGCATTTGTTCACCGATATTGAAACAAGAGACGATGCATTTGGGACAGACGAGCACGCGATTGTTGCCAAAGACGATTTCCTCAGGGGCCCGCCGGCTGTAATTCTGGAGGACAGAGGCGTTCCAAACCTGGGTTGGGCAACCTTCTTTGGCCGGGCATACACCAGGGAAATCGATGCAGAAAAGCTACGCGCCAATGGCTTTGCCGTCGAGACAATTGGCGATGGACACTTGGTGACTCTCACTGAAAATATTTTCGACGTGGCGGACAATTTTGC
>NZ_AFAL01000858.1 GCF_000193225.1 Verminephrobacter aporrectodeae subsp. tuberculatae At4
CACGCATCACCCACCTGGAACAAAAGAACGCACCCACCGAATTGCCCAAGGGGATGGAAATGCCCCTCGGTCTGCTCCGCTTCGAGGCAGCACAGGCCACGGGCCACGGCAGCGAGAAGTTCAGCCTGTACGTGGACCCGGTGCTGGGCGTCAACGGCTACTGGCTCCCGGACAGCACCGGCACCTGGGTCAACTTGGCGAGCAGCCCTTACGGCGGCAAGATGGCGATGGAAGGCGGGCAGCTGCGGCTGGACTTCGAGATCAGCGACGGCGGGCGTTCGACGCCGACGGCAAGACCAACGGCGTCATCACCGCGCCCGGCGCCGCAGCGAAGATGCCGCTGTCCATCGTGGGGCAGGCGACGGATCTGGCGCATGGCGGGTTCTGGATCTGAGGGCCTTGGGATCAGTGTCCTGCCCCTCAGGGATTGAGACCCACCCCATGATTCCGCTGCGGGACCATGACGCAAACCATGGGATCGCGCCAGCGGGTGCTGGATGATTCCGTAGCCGCCCGTTCATTGAGGGCCTTGGCCATCAAGCCGGGTCCGGTTGCCCGATCGGCATAAAACTCACTGTTTGTCACGATATGATACGTGGCATGAGGAACCTGCCTACCCTTGCACATGCCTGCCAACCAAGCGGAAGGCGGGGTTTGCATATGCTGAGGGCCGACCTCCTGAAGGGGCCGCCGTGCGCTGCGGCCG
>NZ_AFAL01000857.1 GCF_000193225.1 Verminephrobacter aporrectodeae subsp. tuberculatae At4
CCCCGGAGTTCAGCTGCGCCATGGTCCGTGGCATCGGAATGGTGATCAACTTCATCGAAGCCAACACCCTGCTCGTGACAGCGCTCACGCCCAGCACCGCCTTTACGGTGAGCAGCAGCACGGGCACGGCCATCACCGTGAACGCCGCCGTGGTGCACTCAACGCTCAGGGCCGTGTCGCTGTTTCTGGACCGCGAGGTGGCCGAAACGGAGACCTTGACCGTCAGCTACACCAAGCCCGAATCCGGTGGGGTGCAGGACGTTGCCGGCAACTATGCGGCGAACTTCAGCGAAAAGCCCGTGCTCCATGCGGAAGACACGCCCCCGGTGCTTAGCAGCGCCGTGGTCAACGCAAACCAACTGGTGCTCAGCTTCGACGACGCGAACCAGCTCGCGGACCCGTATCGCGGGCCGGCGGGCGATGCCTTTGCGGTGCTTGTCGGAGGCAACGCCATCGCGGTCACTGCGACCGCCGTGGACGGGGCGGCCAAGACCGTCACGCTGACGCTGAGCACCCCCGTGGTGCATGGTCAGAGCGTGACCGTTGCCTACACCGACCCCACGACCTACGACGACAGTAATGCAATCCAGGACGTCCTCGGCAACGACGTGGCCAGCTTCGCGGCCACAGCGGTGACCAACAACACAGGCGTATCCGAAACCACGCCCCCGGTGTTCCACAGCGCCACGGCCAACCGCGACAAGTTGGTGATCAATTACACCGACCAGAACAACTTGGACGACGTAGCGCTGTCGGGCACTGGAGGCTTTACGGTAGACATCAACGACAGCAGCGGCCGGGCAGTAGAACGCTTCTACATCAAGAGCGCCGTGGTGAACGCAATAGCCAAGACCGTGACGCTGACATTCGAAGGGCGTATCACGATCCACGGTGAGTCATTGAGCGTCAGCTACACCAAGCCCGCATCCGGCAATGTGGTGCAGGACGCGGCGGGCAACCACGCGGCCAACTTCCAGAGGATGGCAGTGACCAACATCACGCCCGTGGGAGCAAGCAACACGTCCCCGCCAGAAGACACCACGCCCCCGGTGTTCAGCAGCGCCGCGGTCGCCGGCAACCGACTGGTGATCAGCTACACCGACGTCAACAGCCTGGACCCGGTAGCGCTCGCGGGCAACGCAGGCTATGCGGTGAACACCGCCGCAGGCACGGCGGCCATCACCGTGAGCAGCGCCGTAGTGAATGCCACGGCCAAGACCGTGAC
>NZ_AFAL01000856.1 GCF_000193225.1 Verminephrobacter aporrectodeae subsp. tuberculatae At4
GTGCTGCCGCCCGGCGGGAACGGCACCATCAGTTTGATGGGCCTGGCGGGCCAGACCGGCGACTGGCCCTGCGCCGCAGGCAGGGCCAGGGCCAGCCCGGCAAGCAGACCCCACAAGGTTCGGGCAGGCCCCGGGAAGAAAATCGGCATGGATGTCTCCTGATGGCGCGGTGCGCGAGCGCCCGGGGGATAGTACCGCCGCGATCGATCAGCCTGGGTATGCCAGTGCCACGGTCAATCGGCCTCGATGCCGGCACGCAGGGCGGCCTGCAGCACGGCATCGCGCAGCGCGGAGTTCCTGGCCAGCGGCCCGCCGATGCGCGAGCCGCTCAGCGCACCGCGAAGCCGGTCGCCAAACAGCAGCAGCGCATGTCAGTCCCAGGGTATCCATGGTCTTGGCGCTTACCGCATGGCCCGTGGACCGGTCAAAGAAGTCGAATGTCTTGTGGCCGTTTTGCAAGTCATCGAGCACCACATAGCCCATCTCGTTATACACAAGTCCCCCTCGCATTGGCCGCTCGTGCCGCTCGTGCCGCCCGCGACGCTGGCCAGCGTGATGCCTTCGCGGGCGACGAATTCGCTGCTCACGGCCTGGACGTTGCTGCCGATGTAGGCGGGGGTGCTGGCCAGGCTGCTGTTGCGCCCGCTGGTCCAGACCCCGCCGCGCTCGGGGTCTGGATGTTGAGCAGCGGACGGGACCGTCACTGAGCACGGTAGGGCGCTGATTGGCCGGCCTGCACGAGACCAGGGCCTGGGCGGGGCCCAGTTCGTCCACTGCTACACCATGACTACCGGCATCCGCTACGTCAGTCCGGCGCAGGCGCCATGCTGGTCAAGACAAAGCGATCCTGACCGCTCAGCATGCGCTGTGCATGAGCGCCCGCGCGCGCAACCCGGCACGCTGGTCTGGCGCCACGCGCAACGGGTCACATATCCAGCCGTGAGCTTTAACCCCGAACGCGATTCGGTCATCAAGACGCATTCGCGCGCGCAGGATATTTAGCCGATGGATGTTTGAATGAGGCGACAACTATTTTGACCCGCGCCGCACGCGCGGTGGCGGCAGGGCGTTTCGTACCCCGGCATCGAGGCTCCTCGTCGTTTCGTGTGGAAACCAACATGCACAATAGCCGCTGGTAG
>NZ_AFAL01000855.1 GCF_000193225.1 Verminephrobacter aporrectodeae subsp. tuberculatae At4
TGCCCACCGAGCAGGCGCCGCAAGTCCCGGACATGCGCTTTTCCATCGTCGACGTCAAATGCTGCGATCAGAACGGCCGGGTGTTCGTCGTCGAGATGCAGATGCTGTGGACCGACGCTTACTTCTCGCGCATCCTGTTCAGCGGCGCGCAAGCCATCGTGAACCAACTCTCGCCAGGGGATTCCTACCAATCGCTGTGCCCGGTCTACTCCGTCACGGTGCTCAACGACGTCTTCGAGAAAGACCCCGACGAACAAGACTGCTGGCTGCACCACTACAAGATCACCAAACTCGCCAAGCGCGGCAGGCACGGCAAGATTTTGAAAGGCTTGCAGTTCGTCATTCTGGAGTTGCCCAAATTCAACCCCAAAACCAAGACCGAGAAAAAGGTCACCGCGCTGTGGCTGCGCTTTCTGCGCGATACCGGCAGGTCCGGTTTCGTACCCGATGAGGCCCTTCTGTCCTACCCGCCGGTGGCCGACGCGGTCAAGCTCGCCGAGTTCCAAGGCTATAGCGCCGTCGAAATCGACCGCTACCAGAAGCATCTGGATGCGCTGCGCAACGAAAAAAGCTCCCTGCTCGATGCCCGGACCGAGGGGCTGGAGGAAGGCGTCAAGAAGGGGTTGGCACAAGGC
>NZ_AFAL01000854.1 GCF_000193225.1 Verminephrobacter aporrectodeae subsp. tuberculatae At4
AATCGCCGAGCTGCGCGCGGCTGCGGTCCAGGAGTTCGCGCGTCTGCGGCTGCTCGCTCTGGAAGAACACGTGCGCCGCATTGCCCGACAACGACACCGAGACTTCCACGGGCTGGCCATCGCGGTCGAGCGTCAGCTGTGCATTCCAGGTTTGCTGCTCGGCCCACCAGGTCACGGGCTCTGCCGCCGGCGCTGCGGCCAGGCCCGGATGCGCGAACGGCCCCGCGCCACCGACCGGGCCGGGCGCTGCCCAGGCGCTGCCCGGGCCGGCGCCGGACC
>NZ_AFAL01000853.1 GCF_000193225.1 Verminephrobacter aporrectodeae subsp. tuberculatae At4
ACTTCGTGGGGACTGGTGTTGTGGTGGGCCGCCATGTGCCGGCGCCCCCAGGTTCAAGGGGCGCAGAAAAAGGCAGCGCAATCGCGTCCGTAGGCTGCGTGCGCAACCCCGGAGAAAAGCCGATGACGGGCCTGACTTTACGGAGAGGGGTGCGGGCAGGCCGCCATGTGTCGGCGCCCCCCGCTTCAAGGGGCGCAGAAAGAGGCAGCGCAATCCCTTCCGCGGGCTGCGTGCGCAACCCCGGAGAAAAGCCGGTGACGGGCTTGGCTTTATGGAGAGGGGTGCGGGCA
>NZ_AFAL01000852.1 GCF_000193225.1 Verminephrobacter aporrectodeae subsp. tuberculatae At4
CCGACTATCAGGCAGGGGGGCGGCCGCAGCGCACGGCGGGCTCTTCAGGAGGGCGGCTCTCAGCATATGCAAACCCCGCCTTCCGCTTGGTTGGCAGGCGTGTGCAAGGGCAGGCAGGTTCCGCATGCCGCGTATCATAACGTGACAAACGGTGAGCTTTATGCCGATCGGGCAACCGAACCCGGCTTTATGGCGAAGGTCTTCAATGAGCGGGCGGCTACGGAATCATCGAGCACCCGCTGGCGCGAGTCCGGCAAGCGGGGCTCGATATCAAGGGGTGGGTCTCAACCCGGGACTGCCGGGCAGGCTGGTCCCCAAGGTCCTCAGAACCAGTAGCTGCCATGCGCCAGATCCGTCGCCTGCCCCACGATGGACAGCGGCATCTGCGCCGCGGCGCCGGGCGCGGTGATGACGCCGTTGGCCTTGCCGTCGGCGTCGAACTGCCCGCCATCGCTGATCTCAAAGTCCAGCCGCAGCTGCCCGCCTTCCAGCGCCATCTTGCCGCCGTAAGGGCTGCTCGCCAAGTTGACCCAGGTGCCGGTGCTGTCCCGCAGCCAGTAGCCGTTGACGCCCAGCGCCGGGTCCACGTACAGGCTGAATTTTTCGCTGCTGTGGCCCGTGGCCTGCGCTGCCTCGAAGCGGAGCAGACCGAGGGGCATTTCCATTCCCTTGGGCAATTCGGCGGGTGCGTTCTTTTGCTCCAGGTGGGTGATGCGTG
>NZ_AFAL01000851.1 GCF_000193225.1 Verminephrobacter aporrectodeae subsp. tuberculatae At4
TACTCGGCAGTGAACCTTGGTGCCTACGCTGCCTTGTGGCCTAGAGGTTTCTGAGCTACCTACTCGGCAGTGAACACATACACTATCTAGTGTCCCGAGGCTCTCAATTTCTGAGCTACCTACTCGGCAGTGAACTTTTGACGAGCAGTTCGTCGATCTTTTCGCCCTTTCTGAGCTACCTACTCGGCAGTGAACTCAGCGGCGGCGGCGGCGTGGGCGGCGAAGAATTTCTGAGCTACCTACTCGGCAGTGAACGCGCAGGAGGCTGCGCGCGAGCCCCGGCCCGCTTTCTGAGCTACCTACTCGGCAGTGAACTGTCTCGATGGCGCGACGAAAAAAAGTTTTCTTTTCTGAGCTACCT
>NZ_AFAL01000850.1 GCF_000193225.1 Verminephrobacter aporrectodeae subsp. tuberculatae At4
CTGCTGGTGCTGAGCTACACCGATGTGGGAAATCTGGATGCCGTGAATACCGCAGCCGCTTCGGCCTTTGCGGTCAGCAGCGCGGGCAAGGCGGCCATTCGCGTGAACAGCGTGCTCGTATTGGGCAAGACCGTGATCCTGGAACTGAGCCGCGAAGTGGCCAGCGACGAAACGCCCACGCTGAGCTACACCAAACCCGCGACCGGTGAGAACGTGATACAGGACGCGGCCGGCAATGACGCGGCCAGCTTCACGGACCAGGCCGTTCAGGTTCGGGACATCACGGCCCCGGTGCTGGGCAGCGCCACGGTCAACGGCAACCAACTGGTGCTGAGCTACACCGATGCGGGCAACCTGGATGCCGTGAATACCGCAGCCGCCTCGGCCTTTGCGGTCAGCAGCGTGGGCAATGCAGCCATTGGCGTGAACCGGGTGCTCGTATCGGGCAAGACCGTGATCCTGACGCTGAGCCGCGATGTGGCCCGCGGTGAAACGCTCAAGCTGAGCTACACCCGGCCGGCGACCGGCGAGAACGTGATACAGGACGTGGCCGGCAATGACGCGGCCAGCTTCAGGGACCGGGACGTTCAGATCCGGGACACCACGGCCCCGGTGCTGGGCAGCGCCACGGTCGACGGCAAGCTGCTGGAACTGACCTACATCGATGCGGGCAACCTGGATGCCGTGAATACCGCAGCCGCCTCGGCCTTTGTGCTGAGTAGCCCGGGCAATACGGCCATTCGCGTGGACCGCGTGCTCGTATCGGGCAAGACCGTGACCCTGCTGCTCAGCCGCAAGGTGGTCAGCGGCGAGGCGGTCACGCTGAGCTACACCCGGCCCGCGACGGGCGATATGGTGATACAGGACGCTGCCGGCAATGACGCGGCCAGTTTCACGAACCAGGCCGTGAGCAACAACCGAGCCGGGGACACCATGGCCCCGGTGTTCTACAGCGCCACGGTCCGCGGCAAGCAACTGGTGCTGAGCTACACCGACGCGACGGACCTGGATGCCGTGAGGACCGCAGCCGCCTCGGCCTTTGCGGTCAGCAGCGCGGGCAA
>NZ_AFAL01000849.1 GCF_000193225.1 Verminephrobacter aporrectodeae subsp. tuberculatae At4
CACCGGCTTTGATGCCAGCGACATCTGGCTCGGGTTTGCCTGCGGCACATTGGGCCCGCTCACGCCCACCGCCAACCGCACGGTCTGGACGGCTACCCTGACGCCCAGGGACGACGCCAACTCCCTGACGAATTTCATCTACATATACCTCGCCGACGTGAGCAACGACGCGGGCAACGCCGGTACCGGCATCGTCTCCTGCGCCTACTACTCCGTGGACACCGTGCGCCCCAGGGCCACCATC
>NZ_AFAL01000848.1 GCF_000193225.1 Verminephrobacter aporrectodeae subsp. tuberculatae At4
AACCCATACGGCACCCGCCACGGCCTTTACGGTCAACAGCGCCAATGGCGTAGCCATCACCGTGAACAACGTCACGGTGAACGCAACGTCCAAGACCGTCACCCTGACACTTAGCCGCGCCGTGGACAGGAACGAGGTGGTGACCGTCAACTACACCCGCCCCGCAGCCGACGACAACAACGTGCTCCAGGACGCAGCCGGCAACGACGCAGCCAACCTCACAGACCAAGCGGTGACCAACGAATCCTCAGCCGACACCACGGCCCCCGTGTTCAGCACCGCCACGGTCAGCGGCAACTCCCTCACGCTCACCTACACCGAGGCCAGCATCCTGGGCCTGGACGCAACCAATACGGCCCGCGCTGCGGCCTTTGCGGTGAGCAGCAGCAGTGGCCTGGCCATCACCGTGAACGGCGTCACGGTGAACGCCGCGGACAAGACCGTCACCCTGGCGCTTAGCCGCGCCGTGGACAGGAACGAGGTGGTGAGCGTCAACTACACCAAACCCGCGACCGGCAACAACGTGCTCCAGGACGCTGCCGGCAACGACGCAGCCAACCTCACGAGCCAGGCGGTGACGAACAACACCACAGCCGACGAGACGGCCCCCGTGTTCAGCAGCGCCGCGGTGAATGGACAGACTCTGGTGCTCAGCTACGACGACGCAAGTGTCCTGGGCCTGGATGCAACCCATACGGCACCCGCCGCGGCCTATACGGTGAGCAGCACCAGTGGCGTAGCCATCACCGTCGACAGGATCACGGTGAATGCCGCGGCCAAGACCGTCACCCTGGCGCTCAGCCGTGCCGTGGACAGGATCGAGACGCTGAGCGTCAGCTACACCAAGCCCACGACCGGCAATGACGTGCTGCAGGACGCAGCCGGCAACGACGCGGCCAACCTCACGAGCCAGGCGGTGACGAACAACACCACAGCCGACAACACGGCCCCCGTGTTCAGCACCGCCACCGTCAACGGGCAGACTCTGGTGCTCAGCT
>NZ_AFAL01000847.1 GCF_000193225.1 Verminephrobacter aporrectodeae subsp. tuberculatae At4
ACCGTGGCGCTACACCGGGGCCGTGGTGTCCCGGACCAGGTTGCTTACGGCCCGGTCCGTGAAGCTGGCCGCGTCGTTGCCGGCAGCGTCCTGTATCCCGTTCTCGCCGGTCGCGGGCCGGGTGTAGCTCAGCTGGAGCATCTCGCCGCCGGCCACCTCGCGGCTCAGTATCAGGTTCACGGTCTTGGTCTGGCCCGACACGATCACCTGGTTCACGCTAATGGCCTCATTGCCCGCGCTGCTGACCGCAAAGGCCGAGGCGGCTGCGGTCTTCCCGACATTCAGGTCGCCCACATCGGTGTAGGTCAGCACCAGCAGTCTGCTGTTGACCGTGGCACTAGCCAGCACCGGGGCCGTGGTGTCCGGGACCAAGTTGCTTACGGCCTGGTTCGTGAAGCTGGCCGCGTCGTTTCCGGCAACGTCCTGTATCACGTTATCGCCGGTCGGGGGCCGGGTGTAGCTCAGC
>NZ_AFAL01000846.1 GCF_000193225.1 Verminephrobacter aporrectodeae subsp. tuberculatae At4
AACCACCACCGTCACCTTTCACTTCAGCGAATCCGTCACCGGCTTCGCGAGCGACGACATCGTGCTCACCGACGCCAACGGCACGCTGGGCGCGTTGAACAGCACAGATGGCGGCAGAACCTGGAGCGCCGTCTTCACGCCCACGCCCAACGTCAACGACAGCAGCAACACCATCAGCGTGAACTTGGCCGGCGTGACCAACGCCGCAGGCCGGGCCGGAGTGGGCCACTCCCGCAGCGCCAACTACAGCGTGGACACGCGCGACACCAGCGCCCCCACTGCGACCATCACGCTGGCCGACACCGCGCTCACCGCGGGCGAAACCACCACCGTCAGCATCCGCTTCAACGAACCCGTCACCGGCTTTGACGCCAGCGACGTCGTGCTCACCGACGCCAACGGCACGCTGGGCGCGCTCACGCCGAACGCCGAGCGCACGCTCTGGACGGCGACCTTCACGCCCACGG
>NZ_AFAL01000845.1 GCF_000193225.1 Verminephrobacter aporrectodeae subsp. tuberculatae At4
ACCGTGCCGCTGGCGTTCGCGATGGCGCCGCCGCTCAGGCTGAGCGCGCCCTGCGTGCTGTACGTCTGCCCGCCCGCGTTGTTCAGGACGCCGCTGCCCGCGCTGACCGTGGCCTGGCCATTGGCCGCGATCACGCCATCCTGGTTGTTCACGCCGGTGCCCCGGACGCTTGCGTCGGTGACGGCGACCGACCGGTTCGCCGAGGCCGTGGCGTCCCCGAGCGTGCCGCCGCGCGTCGCGTCCGTGACCGCGCCCGCGGGGGGCACATTGCGTGCCGGGCTGGTGCTTGCGCCAACGTCGGGCACGCTGGCCGTTGCCCCACCCACGGCGACGGCGCAGGAAAGCACCAGCGCGAGCAGCTTGTTCGAGCAAAGCGAGGCGATGGCAGCGCCGCCGCCTGCACCGGGGCTGTTGTTGCTCGCGCCGGTGATGGCGATGCTGTCGCCGTGGATGCGGCCGGTGTTGTTCACCACGGCGGCGGTGATGCTCGGCAGGCCGTCCGAGCTGTTGATCAGCTCCTTATTGTTGGGATAACCCATGACCCATTGAGCAGGGGCGCATACCTCGGTCCGAAGTCCACCGGGGGGCTGGTTGCCTGGATCAGAGGTTCGTTGGTAAGACGAATAAATCCTGGTCTCAGCAGTTTCTTCAACTCGGATCGCCGCGCAGAGAACAGC
>NZ_AFAL01000844.1 GCF_000193225.1 Verminephrobacter aporrectodeae subsp. tuberculatae At4
ACGCGATGTTCGCCGAGCCAAGGCGCCCGCCCAGGCGCGTGAGCGCGCCGATCTTGAGCACGCTGGGCGCGTAGCCCTTGCGCTGCAACCAGGCCTGCGCTTGCGCACGCGTGTGCACCGCGGCGGGGTCCATCGCCATGGCCAGCGTCTCCAGCGCCCACTGGTTGGACTGCTGGTACTTGACCCCCCACACGTAGCTGACCGTGCTGTAGGGCAGGTGTTGCAGCGCCCGGATGCGCTCGTCGTGCAGCAGCACGGACAGCAGGCGCTGCTGCACCTCGGCCGTGGGAACGGCGTACACGGCCACGTAGCGCCACAGGTCGTCCAGAAAGAACTCACCCAGCCCCTGGCGGTACAGATGGCCCTCGGCCGTGCCGCATTCGTTGAGCTTGTGCGCCACGCGCCAGCTGCCCTCGGGCGTCCTGTAGGCCCAGCCAAAGTGCGAGTAGCGCAGACCGTACTTGCCCAGATCCTGCCCCGCACGGCCGAGCAGTACGACCTGCGCGCCGGACCGGGTGTTCTCGGCGTCCAGCGCGGCGGCGGTCTGCTGGGCCAGCTTCATGCCGCGCTCGATGACCTGCAGCGTGGGCTTGCGCGCCTCGCAGGAACGGCCCGCATG
>NZ_AFAL01000843.1 GCF_000193225.1 Verminephrobacter aporrectodeae subsp. tuberculatae At4
GCTGTCCTGGATGCCGTCGTTGTTGCCGTCGCCGGGGGCGGAGCCCTTGGGGCCGATGGCCTGATTTTCCTGCGCGTCGGGCACGCCGTCGTGGTCCGCATTGGACGTGCCGGGGTCGTGTTCCGGCGCGGGCGTGGGTCCGGGTCCGGGCGCGGGGGCCGGTGCGGGCGTGAAGTTGTACACGGTCTGGTTGTGCAAGTCCACCGCGGCGTTGCCTGCCGCGTCCTGTATCGCGTTGTCGCCAGTCGCCGGCTTGGTGTAGCTGAGCGTGAGCTTCTCGCCATTGGCCACGGCGCGGCTCAGCGTCAGCGTGATGGTCTTGCCCGTGATGGCAACGTCGCTCACGCTGATGGCCGCAGCGCCGGGACTGCTCAGCGCAAACGCCGATGCGGGCGTGGTGTGGTTTGCGTTCAGGTGGTTTGCATCGGCGTAGTGGAGCTCCAGCTGGTTGCCGTTGACCGAGGCGTCGATGAACAGCGGGGCCGCGGTGTCTGCTTGCGCGGGCGTGTCGTTCTTTACCTCCTGGTCGCTGAAGTTCACTGCGTCGTTGCTGGCAGCGTCCTGCACCACGGCGCCGGATGCCGGCTTGGTGTAGCTGAGCTTCACCGTCTCCACGCTGGTCACGGCGCGGCTCAGCGTCAGGGTGACGGTCTTGGCCACCCCGTTCACCACGGCGCTGCTCACGGTAATGGCCGTGCCCGTGCTGCTGCTCACCGTAAAGCCCGCGTTGCCCGCGAGCGCTGCCGCGTCCAGGGTGCCCGCTTCGGTGTACGTGATCACCAGCTGGTCGCCGGTGACCGTGGCGCTGTGGAACAGCGGGGGCGTGGTATCCCGGGTGTCCACGGCGTAGTTGGCGCTCGTGGCCTCACCCACGCCGGGGTTGCCAGCGTTGTCGCTCACCTTGGCGAGGTCTGCGTTGATGACATTCACCGGGGCGTTGACGTTGGCCGTGGGCGTGAAGGTGGCTGTCCAGACCGTGCGCTCGGCGTTGGCCGTGGGCGTGCTCAGTGTGCCGTTGGTGCACGTGATGTCGCTGGCGTCAAAGCCGTTGACGGGCTCGGTGAAGGTGAAGCTGACTGTTGTGCTCTCGCCCGCGGTGAGCGCGCGGTCGGTGATCCTGATGGTGGCGTTGAGCCCCTCGTTGGGCACCCGGGGTGTGTTGTTCGCCACCGCCTGGCTGTTGAAGTCCGCCGCGTCGTTGCCCGCAGCGTCCTGCACCACGGCGCCGGATGCGGGTTTGGTGTAGCTGACCTTTACCGTCTCAGCCGGGGTCACGGCGCGGCTCAGCGTGAGCGTGACGGTCTTGGCCGCCCGTTCACCAC
>NZ_AFAL01000842.1 GCF_000193225.1 Verminephrobacter aporrectodeae subsp. tuberculatae At4
GACGCCAGCGACGTCGTGCTCACCGACGCCAACGGCACGCTGGGCGCGCTCACGGCCAACGCCGACGGCAAAACCTGGACGGCCACCTTCACGCCCACGGACAAGGTCGAGGACAGCAGCAACACCATCAGCGTGAACCTGGCTGGCGTGACCAACGCCGCAGGCAGGGCCGGGACTGGCAGCGCCGCCAGCACCAACTACTCCGTGGATACCAAGCGGCCCGACGTGGTCTCCCTCACCTTCGCCAAGTCCAAGCTCGGCGCCGGCGAATCGACCACCGCCACCATCATCTTTTCCGAAGCGCTCAATCGGGACAGTTTCACCCTGAACAAACTGAGCCCTGCGCCCGATACAGGCACCTTGTCCAACCTGCACACCACCGACGGTATTACCTGGACGTTCACACTCACTGCCCCGGCTTCCGGCAGATCAGGGCCCGGCATCCTCGGCATCCAGCTGAGCAACGTCACCGACGTCGCGGGCAACACGGGGATCACGCGGTATTTGAATCAAAGCCCCTACGTCCTTGACTTCGGTCCGCCCACTGCCACGATCACCCTGGCGGACAGCGCGCTCACCGCGGGCAAAACCACCACCGTCACCTTCACCTTCAGCGAGTCCGTCAAAGGCTTTGACGCCAGCGACGTCGTGCTCACCAACGCCAACGGCACGCTGGGCGCGCTCACGCCCGACACCGACAACAAGGTCTGGACGGCCACCTTCACGCCAACGGCCAACGTCAACGTCGCGACGAACACCATCCGTGTGAACCTCTCCGGCGTGACCAACAACGCTGACAGCGCCGGTACCAGCACCGCCGCCAGCGCCAACTACACCGTGGACACCCGGACGGACACCACGCCCCCGGTGATCGATACCGCCACGGTCAACGGCAACCAGCTGGTGCTCACCTACGCCGAAGTCAACACCCTGAACGCGGCCGCGCTCACGGG
>NZ_AFAL01000841.1 GCF_000193225.1 Verminephrobacter aporrectodeae subsp. tuberculatae At4
GGTGGTTGGCGTGCAGCCATACGATTTTTTCTGCTTGCTCAAACCAGCCTTGCACAATGATTTTCAGGTCGGCCAGCACACTGCGGGGGGCGTCGGCCAGTGGGCGGCCTGCGGGGGTGTCGATGACTGCAATGGGTCTGTTGGCCAAGTAGATGTATTGGCGCGTGATCCGGCCCTGTGCGTCGAGTTCGGCGCTGAGTTGGCGATCCTCGTACAGGTAGGCTGTGCTGCTGCTGGCCGTGGTTTTGCTGATGCGCTCGCCCCGGTGGTTGTAGTGGTAGCGGGCCAGGCTTGTGCC
>NZ_AFAL01000840.1 GCF_000193225.1 Verminephrobacter aporrectodeae subsp. tuberculatae At4
CATGGCGGCGATCATGGCCAAACTCTCGGGAGGAACCGATGGCGCCGACACGCTCACCGGCACGCCAGGCAACGACACCCTCAGCGGCGGAGCAGGCAACGACGATTTGCGTGGCTTGGCGGGAGACGACACCTTGAATGGTGACGAGGGCAACGACTACCTGGAGGGCGGAGCGGGAGCGGACACGCTCGACGGAGGAGCAGGCAACGACACCCTGAACGGAGGCTACGGCAACAACACCTACCTGTTCGGACGAGGCGATGGACAGGACCGGGTGCAGTACTACAGCGATGCGGCGGCGGACAAGCTCAACACGCTGCAGTTCAAGGCAGGAGTGGCGCCTGGAGACATCGTGCTCAAGCAGGTGTACGACAACCAGTCGGGTCGAGTGGAGGCCCTGGAGGTGTCCATCACCGGAACGTCGGACAAGTTCGTGATCAACGGGTTCTTTGTGGGGAACAACCCCTATGGCGCCTACAACCCGGTGCAGCAGTTCAAGTTCGCTGATGGCACTACCTGGAACATGGCGGCGATCATGGCCAAACTCTCGGGAGGAACCGATGGCGCCGACACGCTCACCGGCACCCCAGGCAACGACACCCTCAGCGGCGGAGCAGGCAACGACGATTTGCGTGGTTTGGCGGGAGACGACACCTTGAATGGTGACGAGGGCAACGACTACCTGGAGGGCGGAGCGGGAGCGGACACGCTCGACGGAGGAGCAGGCAACGACACCTTGAACGGCGGCTACGGCAACAACACCTACCTGTTCGGACGAGGCGATGGGCAGGACCGGG
>NZ_AFAL01000839.1 GCF_000193225.1 Verminephrobacter aporrectodeae subsp. tuberculatae At4
TCGTGCAACTCCAGAGCCACGGCAGTCCCCAGACCCCTACCCGCGGGGGAACGAGCACGCCCGTGGGTGGGGCAACGGCCAGCGTGCCGGACGTGGGCGCAAGCGCCAGCGCCGCGCGCCGTGTAAACCCCGCAGACGCGGTCACGGACGCGACGCGCGGCGGCACGCTCAGCGCAGACGCAGGCGCTGCGCCGCAAGTCCAGACGACCACGACGACCCGGGCCCCCGGCGCCCCGGACGTG
>NZ_AFAL01000838.1 GCF_000193225.1 Verminephrobacter aporrectodeae subsp. tuberculatae At4
GCCACCCCGCAGAACAGGGCAAGGGAATCACCCGGCACTACCACTACGAAGACGCGCGCTTCCCGACCCTGCTCACGGGCATCAGCGTCAGCGGGCAAGGCAGCGACGGCCGGCCGATGAACGAACGCATCGCCAGCTATGGCTACGACGCCAACGCGCTGGCGATCAGCAGCGTGCGCGGCGCACCCGACAGCGACACCGAGAAGGTCACGCTCGACACCCGCACGCCCAGACAAACCGTGCTGAC
>NZ_AFAL01000837.1 GCF_000193225.1 Verminephrobacter aporrectodeae subsp. tuberculatae At4
TGGACCCCAGCGACATCGTGTGCACGAGCGGCACGCTGAGTCCCCCCACGGCCAACACCGAGCGCACGGTCTGGATAGCGACATTCACGCCCACGGCCAACGTCAGCGCCGGGGAAAATACCATCCGCGTCAACCTCGCCGGCGTAACCAACGACGCAGGCAACGCCGGGACCGGCAGCGCCAGCAGCGCCAACTACAGCGTGGACACCCGGCCGGCAAACACCACCGGCCCCTCGGCCACCCTCACGCTGGCCGACACCCAGCTGACCGTGGGCGAAACCACAACAGTCACCATCGCCTTCAACGAGCCCGTCACCGACTTCACGCGCGACGACCTCGTGCTCAGCAATGCCAACGGCACATTCACCGACCCCACGACGAATGACCAAGGCAGAACCTGGACGGCGACATTCACCCCCACGGCCGGCGTCGAGAACGGCAGCAACACCATCAGCGTGAACCAGGAGGGCGTGCGCAACGCCGCAGGCCGCGCCGGCACCGGCCACGCCCATAGCGCCCGCTACCAAATCGACACCCGGGCCCCGGTGCTCGCCAGCGCCACGGTGAACGCGAGCCAGCTGGTGCTGCGCTACACCGAGGGGACCAGCCTGGACGCGGCGCATATCCCGCCCACCACGG
>NZ_AFAL01000836.1 GCF_000193225.1 Verminephrobacter aporrectodeae subsp. tuberculatae At4
GCCAGCATTCCGACCACGGTGATCAAGAACAACGCACCAGACCGCACGCCCCCGCAGCTGATTACCACCGGTGACGCGCGCCCCAAGGTCAACGGCAACCAACTGGTGCTCAGCTTTAGCGACGCCAGCAACCTGAACGCGGACCCGACCCGCAAGCCGGTTGCCGGGGACTTTGCGGTGCTCGTGGGGAACGTTCCCAATGCTGTGACCGAAGTCACCGTGGCCGCTCAGGCCAAGACCATTACGCTGACGCTGACCACCGCCGTGACAGTTGGCCAGACGATGACCGTCGCCTACAACGACAGCACGCCCACCGATAGCAGGGCCCTGGAAGACGCACTGCTCAACCGCCTGGCCAGCTTTGCGGCCACGGAGGTGAATACATCCGGCGTGAGTACATCCGACACCACACCCCCGGTGATCAACACCGCCGTGGTCACCGGCGACCAGCTGGTGCTCACGTACACCGAAGCGGGCACCCTGGACGCGGCAGCACTGACGGGCAACGCAGGCTTTACGGTGAACACCGCCGCAGGCACGGCGGCCATCACCGTGAGCAGCGCCGTGGTAAACGCCACGGCCAAGACCGTGACGCTGACGCTGAGCCGCACCGTGGCCGAAACGGAGACGGTGACCGTCAGCTACACCAAGCCCGAATCCGGCAACGGGGTGCGGGACGCTGCCGGCAACCATGCGGCGAACTTCAACGGAGTGATCCCGACCCATGGCACGCTCGCGCCAGCAGACACCACGCCCCCGGTGTTCAGCAGCGCCGCGGTCACCGGCGACCAACTGGTACTCAGCTTTAGCGACACGGGCAATCTGGACGGGGACCCGGTCCACAAGCCGGCGAGCGGGGCCTTTACGGTGCTGGTCAACGGCGTCGCGAACGCCGTCACCACCGTCACTGTCCAGTCGCGAGCCAAGACCGTCACGCTCACGCTGAGCACGGCGGTCACCCATGGCCAGTCGGTCACCGTCGCCTACACCGACCCCACGACCGGCAACGACACCAACGCAATCCAGGACGCTGCCGGCAACGACGCGGCCAGCTTTGCGGCCACCGCGGTGACCAACAACAC
>NZ_AFAL01000835.1 GCF_000193225.1 Verminephrobacter aporrectodeae subsp. tuberculatae At4
CTGCGTTGCCCGCGAGCGTCACCGCGTTCAGGCTGTTGGTGTCGGTGTAGCTGATCACCAGTTGGTTGCCGGTGACCGCGGCGCTGGTGAACACCGGGGGCGTGGTGTCTCCCGGCGCGGGCGTGATGTTGGTCACGGTCATGATATCGAAGTTGGCCGCGTGGTTGCCCGCCACGTCCTGCACCACATTGCCGGATGCGAGCCCGGATACGAGCCTGGAGTAGCTGACGGTCACCCGCGCACCGTGGTACACGGGACGTTCTGTGAGTGCCAGCGTCACGGTCTTGGCCGCCCCATTCACCACGACGCTCTGGACGGTGAACTCTCCTGCAATTCTCGCTGGCGCGCCGTTGACGTAGTCTTCGCGGTATACCGAAAAGCCTCCCGAGCCCGATATCGCTACGTCGGCCAAGCTGTTCTGTTCGGTGTAACTGATCACCAGCTTGTCGCCGTTGACCGTGGCGCTGCTGAATACCGGGGGCGTGGTGTCT
>NZ_AFAL01000834.1 GCF_000193225.1 Verminephrobacter aporrectodeae subsp. tuberculatae At4
GTCGCTGGCGTCAAAACCGTTGACGGGCTCGCTGAAGCGGAAAGTGACTGTTGTGGTTTCGCCCGCGGTGAGCGCGCTGTCGGCGAGCGTGATGGTGGCCGTGGGGCCGGTGCTGTCCGTCCGGGTGTCCACGCTGTAGTTGGCGCTGATGGCGCTGCCGGTCCCGGCGTTGCCCGTGGCGTTCGTCACGCCGGTGAGGTACACCCGGATGGTATTCGCCCGGGCGCTGACGTTGTCCGTGGGTGTGAAGGTCGCCGTCCAGACCGTGCGCTCAGCGTTGGCCGTGGGCGTACTCAGCGTGCCGCCCGTGCACACGATGTCGCTGGCGTCAAAGCCGTTGACGGGCTCGC
>NZ_AFAL01000833.1 GCF_000193225.1 Verminephrobacter aporrectodeae subsp. tuberculatae At4
GGTGACGGCCTCGTTGAAGGCGTGACGGTGGTGGTTTCTCCTGCCTTGATGCGGGAGTTGGCCAGCGTGATGTTCAATTGGGTGCTCATGGTGCTTTGGTGGTGGATGGGGTGTGGGCACGCATCCCTGCGGACATGCGCCGCTGATGGGCGCTACTTCGTGGGGACTGGTGTGGTGGTGGGCCGCCAGGGGCCGGCGCCCCCAGGTTCAAGGGGCGCAGAAAGAGGCAGCGCAATCTCGTCCGCGGGCTGCATGCGCAACCCCGGAGGAAAGCCGATGACGGGCCTGGCTTGATGGAGAGGGGTGCGGGCAGGCCGCCATATGCCGGTACCCCCAGGTTCAAGGGGCGCAGAAAGAGGCAGTGCAATCGCGTCCGCGGGCTGCGTGTGCGGCCCCGGAGAAAAGCCGATGACGGGCCTGTCTTTATGGAGAGGGGTGCGGGCAGGCCGCCATGGGCCGGCACCCCCTGGTTCAAGGGGTGCAGAAAGAGGCAGCGCAA
>NZ_AFAL01000832.1 GCF_000193225.1 Verminephrobacter aporrectodeae subsp. tuberculatae At4
CAAGGACGTGTATGTCTTCCTCAATAACAGTCGGGATAAGCCGACTGAATTCTCCTCGATTCCCAGCATTTTCCCCGACTACCGCGAGTTTATCGTTAGCAACCCGCCAGCGACGAAATGCTGGGGCAAGCCGCAAGGGCGGCACTCGATGCCGGGGTACGAAACGCCCAGCGGCCACCGCGCGTGCGGCGCGGGTCAAAATAGTTGTCGTCTCATTCAAAAAATGGCTATGTTATGTTTGACAAAAGACAACCAAACCACAAGACCTTCAACTTCTTTAACCCGACCACGGGCCATGCGGTAAGTGTCAAGACCATGGACACCCTGGGACTGTCAGGAAGCAAGCCCATGACGCCAGAGGGGGCAGCGGGCTATTTGCGGCGGTACGTCCAGGAGGTGGTAGATTATGAGAAATCAGTGCATCAAACGAATGGAGTCCCAGAAAATTCTATCCAATCAAAAACCATTGAATTGGCCATCCCGGAAGGAACCCCGATCAAAGTGCGTGATAAATTGAACGAAGTTGCAAGAGATGCTCTCGTCCAGGGGGTTCAGGTGATTATTAGTGTGGTGGCAGTAAAGTGAGGTCATCATGTCTTTCAAATGTCTTCCCAAAGATGTCACAGGTAGAATCGAAATTTTCCGCTTTGGCACTTTTTATCGATTGATCAGTTGCACGTACGCACCGGGCCTGTCCGGCATGGACTTGGCCCATGGTCTGGACGAATCTCTGTCCACAACCGTCAGCGATGCCGAATTCGGTACGGCCATCCGCCGCTGCCACGACGCCACCCGATTCGTGGACTGGGACACCCTGCCCATGGGAGATGCAGCAAAGGCAGCAAACCGCGAGTGGAAGAAAAAATTCGTCCTGTGGCAACGCAAGGCGCTGGAAATGACGGGTTGCAAAAACCTGGAAGAACTCTATGAGGACGCCAGAAACTCCAGCAGTCGCCGCACCAAGGACGTGTATGTCTTCTTCAATAGCAACCTGAAAAAATCGACTGAGTTTTTCTCGATTCCTGACCATTTCCCCGACTACCGCGAGTTTATCGTCGAGCAACCCGCCAGCGACGAAATACTGGGACAAACCGCAAGGGCGGCACTCGATGCCGGGGTACGAAA
>NZ_AFAL01000831.1 GCF_000193225.1 Verminephrobacter aporrectodeae subsp. tuberculatae At4
GCGTGCCCAGCGTGCCGTTGGCGTCGGTGAGCACGATGTCATCGATCGTGAAGCCGGTGACGGGCTCGCTAAAGGCGAAGGTGACGGTGGTTGTTTCGCCAACGGTGAGCGCGTTGTCAGCCAGGGTGATCGTGGCGGTGGGGCGAACGAGGTCAAAGTCGAAGGGCTCGTCAGAGAAATACACCAACACGCGCTGACCCTCGTTGCCCGCGACATCGGTGATGCCGCGCAGGTTAAGGAGGATGGCATGGCCGGTCGATGAATCGCCGGAAGTCGGGGCAGTGAGCGTGAATTTCCAGGTGATGTCGTCGGTGCTGCGCAGGTTGGACAGTGTGCCGATATTGGTGCTGGCATTGCGCATGAAGCCCAGGTCACGCAGGGTGAAGTTGTCCCGATTAAGCGCTTCGGAGAAGGTGAGGGTGACGGTGGTTGATTCGCCGGAGCAGAGTTTGGTGTCAGCGATGGCGATGGTGATGTCGGTCGGTGTGAGCTGCTTGGTATCGATGGAGTAGCTGGTGCTGGTGGCGAGGCCGGCACCGGCGGTGTTTGCGGCGTTGGTCACGCCAGCCAAGTTCACGCCGATGGTGTTGCTGCTGTCCTCAATGTTGGCCGTGGGCGTGAAGGTGGCGGTCCAGGTTTTGCCATTGTCATGGGTCGTGAGGTCGCCCAATGTGCCGTTGGCATCGGTGAGCACGATGTCCTCGCGCGTGAAGCCGGTGACGGTCTCGTTGAAGACGATGGTGACGGTCGTTGTTTCGCCGGCGATGAGGCTGGTGTCGGCCAGCGTGATGGTGGCGGTTGGGCCTGCGGTGTTCGCTGGCCGGGTGTCCACGGTGTAGTTGGCGCTGGTGGCGGTGGCGGTACCGATGTTGCCAGCGATGTCGGTGACACCGATGAGGTTCACGCGGATGGTATTCGCCCCGGCGTAGACGTTGGCCGTGGGCGTCAAGGTGGCCGTCCAGGTTCTGCCGTTGTCATGGGTCGTGAGGTCACCCAATGTGCCGTTTGCGAGCGCGATGTCATCGCGCGTGAAACTGGTGACGGGCTCGCTGAAGGCGAAGGTGACGGTGGTGGTTTCGCCGACGGTGAGCGCGCTGTCGGCCAAGGTGATCGTGGCGGTGGGTCGAACGAGGTCAATGTCGTAGCGGATGTCAACGAAAGACGTCACTCCGCCCCAACCACTGTTGCCTGCGACATCGGTCACGGTACTCAAATGCACGCGGAGGTAATTGCCGGTCGATGAGGCGCCGGAAGTCGGGGCCGTCAGCGTGAACTGCCAAGTAATGCCGTTGGTGGTACGCAGGTCGGACAATGTGCCGGGATTGGCGGAGGCATTGGAGCTAATGTGCGCCAGAGTGAAACTGTCCCGATTGAGCGCTTCGGAGAAGGTGATGGTGACGGTGGTTGATTCGCCGGCGCAGA
>NZ_AFAL01000830.1 GCF_000193225.1 Verminephrobacter aporrectodeae subsp. tuberculatae At4
ATGACCGGCTGCTCCGCTCTTGGCGTCATCTGGACTTCTTCCAGTTCGAGACTTGGCTGCATTGCGAGGTGCCGCGCATCGCGTGCAGTGACTGTGGCAAGACCACGCAGATGCTGGTGCCCTGGGCCCGTCCAGGCTCGGGCTTCACGGCGGCCTTTGAAGCATTCGCCTTGGCTCTGTGTCGTGACTTGCCGGTGAGCCAGGCGGCGGCGTTGCTGCGCTGTTCTGACAAGCAACTGTGGCGGCGCATCGAGTTTTACGTCGAGCAAGCCCGCGCCCAGGAGCGTTTTACGGATGTACGCACTGTGGGCATCGACGAGACCAGTGTGCGCCGGGGGCAGAACTACATCACCGTCGTGCATGACCTGGATGCCAAACGACTGCTGTTCGCCACCGAGGGACGCGAGCACAAGACGGTGCTCGATTTTGTTGACGATCTGAAGGCCCATGGTGGCGACAGCGCGAAGGTCGAGCATGTGTGCATGGACATGAGCGCGGCTTACGCCAAGGGAGTGGGGTTGGCGTTGCCGCAGGCGCAGATCAGCTACGACCGGTTCCATGTGGTGGCGATGGCCATGGACGCGATGGACCAGGTGCGGCGCACGGAGATGGCACAGGACGCTCCGGCGGTGCGAGAAGCCTTGGAGTCGGCAGTTGACAACGATGAGCACAAGGCGCTCAAACAACTGATGTGGGGGATGCGGCGCAACC
>NZ_AFAL01000829.1 GCF_000193225.1 Verminephrobacter aporrectodeae subsp. tuberculatae At4
GGGCGAAACCACCACCGCCACCTTTACCTTCAGCGAAGCCGTCACGGGCTTTACCGGCCAAGCACTCGGTATCTACGGTGGTCTCAAGGTCTCTATCAGTGATCCGCATCCCAGCGGCACCAGCAGCACCGTCTGGACCGCCACGGTCACGCCTGTCTCCAACGGGCATTGCGAGATCGGCATAGATATGTGGACCGTCACCGATCTCGCGGGCAACGCCGGCTTGCGAGAAGTCACCTACTCCGCGAATAGCGTCATCGTCGATTTGGTGCGCCCCACCGCCGCCAGCACCAACCCCATCACACTCGCCGACACCGACCTCGGGATCGGCGAAACCACCACCGTCACCTT
>NZ_AFAL01000828.1 GCF_000193225.1 Verminephrobacter aporrectodeae subsp. tuberculatae At4
CAGATCGACTACGCGGCGCCTGAGCATCAGCTGCGAGTGCAGGTTCTGCGCGGTCTGTTCGAGGCAACGTTGGCCGAAGGCGATCTGCTCAATCCACGCGTGCAGGCCAATGGCCAACGCGGTCGCATCAAGCAGAGCAAGGCCGCCAACCTGATCGGCCGGCTACGCGATTACAGCGATGACGTTTGGCGTTTCATGACGGACCCGAACGTGCCTTTCACGAACAACGTGGCCGAGCAGGCTGTGCGCATGCCCAAGGTCAAGCAGAAGATTTCCGGGTGCTTCCGAACAAGCGATGGGGCGGATATCTACTGCATCATCCGCTCTTACTTGGCGACGCTGAACAAGCAAGGAGCCAAGCTGTTTGACGCGCTCATCCAAG
>NZ_AFAL01000827.1 GCF_000193225.1 Verminephrobacter aporrectodeae subsp. tuberculatae At4
CCTGTCGGACCTCACGATCTTCCCCGCGCCCGGCGGCGGTGGCATCTTCTCCGACCTGCGCAGCGACGACGGCATCACCTGGCAGTGCACCCTCACGGCCCCGCCTGCCGACGGCCGCTCGCCGGGCAGCAACCGCGTCCGGGTGAACCTCTCCGGCGTGACCGATCCGGCGGGCAACCAGGGGGAGGGAAGCGCGTTTTCCTTCCCGTTCAGCTACGACCTCGTGCGCCCCACCGTGCGCATCACGCTGTCCGACACCGATCTCACCGTGGGCGAGAGCGCCTCCGTCACCTTTACCTTCAGCGAGCGCGTGACCGGCTTCACGCTGAACGAAGTCGTGCTCACCGGCGCCAACGGCACGCTGAGCCACTTCACGCCCGACACCGTCGGCAGAAACTGGACCGCGACCTTCACGCCCACGGCGAACATCAGCTCCGCGAACAACACCATCGGCGTGAACCTGAGCCGCGTGCGCGACGACGCGGGCAACGCGGGCGAAGGCCTGGGCAGCAGCGCCAGCTACCAGATCAACACCCTCGACCCCACGCGCCTGAACGCCACCATTACGCTCGCCGACACCCGCCTGACCCCGGGAGAAACCACCACCGTCACCTTCCGCTTC
>NZ_AFAL01000826.1 GCF_000193225.1 Verminephrobacter aporrectodeae subsp. tuberculatae At4
CCGGCTCAGATCAAGGCCGCTGGCTACACCACCGTCATGGCCACCGGCGCCGTGCGCGCTCCGGACAACCAGCTGTTTACGCTGAACCACTTGCCGCGCGCTGCGCTGGTCGAGACCGACCCGGCCTTCACCAACTACCGCACCTGGATCAGCAGCGCCTACATGCTCACGCAGCTGAGCATCAACCCCGAACGCACTCTGAAGTTGTACGGCGACGGCTTTGCCGAGCAGCGCCTGATCGACGATCAGATCATGGCGCTGACGGGGCGCCGCTTCCTGTCCAACTACCAAAGTACCGAAGACGAGTACCAGGACCTGCTGGACGCGGGCGTGATGTTCGCGCAGCGCTACCAGCTGTCTCCGGGCGTGGCCTTGTCCGCCGAGCAAATGGCGCTGCTGACCACCGACATCGTGTGGCTGCAGGCCCGCGAGACCCGCCTGCCCGATGGCAGCACCGTCCAGAC
>NZ_AFAL01000825.1 GCF_000193225.1 Verminephrobacter aporrectodeae subsp. tuberculatae At4
CCGAGGTCGGTGTCGGCGAAAGTGATGGGGTTGGTGCTGGCGGCGGTGGGGCGCACCAAATCGACGATGACGTTGTTACCGTTACCCGTGAGGTAGGTGGTTTCTCGCCAGTCTCGCAAGCTGACGTTGCCCGCGCGATCGGATACGTACCACATATCTACGCCGATGTTGTAATCCCCGTCGGCGAAGGGCGTGACCGTGGCGGTCCAGACGGTGCCGCTGGTGCCGCTGGGACGCAGATCACTGATAGTGACTACGGGCCTACTACCACCGGAGAGGACACGGAGGGCACCGATCGTAAAGCCCGTGACGGCTTCGCTGAAGGTAAAGGTGACGGTGGTGGTTTCGCCGATGCCGAGGTCCGGGTCGGCGACCGTGATGGTGACCGTGGGCCTGCGGGTGTCGATGCTGTAGTTGGTGCTGCTGGCTTGGCCCGATCCGGCGGTGCCTGCGGTGTTGGTCACGCCCGCGAGGTTGACGCGGATGGTGTTGCTGCTGTCCTCGACGTTGGCCGTGGGCGTGAAGGTGGCGGTCCAGGTTGTGCCGTTGT
>NZ_AFAL01000824.1 GCF_000193225.1 Verminephrobacter aporrectodeae subsp. tuberculatae At4
GGCTGCTTGTATCGGTGTAGGTGAGGACCAACTGGTTGCCGTTGACCGTGGCGGTGCTGAGCGCCGGGGCGGTGGTGTCTGGCAGGGCGTTGAGCACCGCCGTGGTCGGGAAGCTGGTCAGGAGATTGCCGGCAGTGTCCTGGATGCCGTTGGTGTCGTTGGGCGTGCTGTCCTGGTAGGCGACGGTCACGCGCTGACCATGGGTCACGGGGGTGGCGAACGACAATGTGATGAGATTGGCTATTGCATTCACGGAGACATCGGTGACCGTCCTGGCGACGCCATCCACGAGCACTGTGAAATCCCCGGCGGCAGGCTTGCGGGCCGGGTCCTCGTTCAGGTTGCTCGCGTCGTTGAATCGGAGCACCAAATCACCGGTATAGCCGCTGATCGCGGGGGCCTGGAATCCGCCGCCGGTGGTAATCAGCTGCGGGGGCGTGGTGTCCGGTGTGTTGTTGGTTACAGCCCGGCTGCTGAAGTCCGCCGCGTCGTTGCCGGCAGCGTCCTGCACCACGGCGCCGGTCGCGGGCTTGGTGTAGCTGAGGCTTACCGCTTCCCCCTGGGCCACGGCGCGG
>NZ_AFAL01000823.1 GCF_000193225.1 Verminephrobacter aporrectodeae subsp. tuberculatae At4
AGCCGCAGCCGCCCGCCCTCGTTCACCATCTTGCCGCCGTAAGGGCTGCTGGCCAGGTTCACCCAGGTGCCGTCCGTATGGTCCTGCAGCCAGTAGCCGTTCACGCCGATCTCCGGGTCCACGTACAGGCTGAAGGTCTGGCTGCTGCCGGTGGTCTTCAGCGTGGTCTTGAAACTCGTCAACGCGATCGGCGTCTCCAGCGCCCGGGGCGTCTGGGCGAGGGCCTCCTTCTGCTCCAGGCCGGTGATGCGGGCGTGGCTGCTGGGGTGGACCTTGCCCTCCTGGCTGTCGGCCACCAGGGTCACCGAGGTGCTGGAATTGCTGTTGGTCCGGGCGCTGAATGAGCTGACTGCGGGCTGCGCGCTGTCCGGGATGCCGTCCCCGTTGCCGTCGCCAGGGTCAGAACCCGCGGGGCCGACGATGTCCTGACTTTCCTGGGGGTCTTCCGTACCGGGCGCTCTGTGGCTGGGTGCTGGTGTGCGGTTGTTCACGGCCTGGTTGCTGAAGTTCTCCGCATCGTTGCCTGCTGCGTCCTGTATCGCGTCGTCGCCGGACGCAGGCTTGGCGTAGCTGATGCTCAGCATCTCCCCATGGACCACGGCGCGGCTCAGCGTGAGCGTGATGGTATTGGCCGTCGCATCCACGACCGCGCTGCGCACGGTAATGGCGGTGCCAGCGGAACTGCTGACCGTAAAGCCGGCGTTGCCCGTGAGGGTGGCATCGTTCAGGGTATTGGCTTCGGTGTAGCTGAGCACCAGTTGGTCGCCGTTGACCGTGGCGCTGCTGATCACCGGGGGCGTGGTGTCTGACGCCGGCGTGCTGTTGGTCACAGCCTGGTCGCTGAGGTTTGCTGCGTCGTTGCCGGCCGCGTCCTGCACCACGGCGCCGGATGTGGGCTTGGCGTAGCTGACGGTCAGCGTCTCACCATGGGTCACGGCGCGGCTCAGCGTGAGCGTGACGGTCTTGGCCGTCGCATGCACAACGGCGCTGGTGACGGTAATGGCCGGGCCCGCGGTGCTGCTGACCGTAAAGCCGGCATTGCCCGCGAGCGCGGCCCCGTCCAGGCTATTGGCCTCGGTGTAGCTGAGCACCAACTGGTTGCCGTTGACCGTGGCGGCGTTGATAACCGGGGGCGTGGTGTCTGGCGCAGGCGTGTTGTTGGTCACAGCCTGGCTGCCAAAGTTTGCTGCGTTGTTCCCGGCAGCGTCCTGGACCCCGCCGGTCGCGGGCTTGGCGTAGCCGACGGTCACTGTTTCAGCGTGGGTCACGGCGCGGCTCAGCGTGAGCGTGACGGTCTTGGTCGTCGGATCCACAACGGCGCTGCTCACGGCAATGGCGGTGCCCGCGGTGGTGCTGACCGTAAAGCCGGCGTTGCCCGCGAGCGTGGCCCGTTCAGGTGTTGGCTT
>NZ_AFAL01000822.1 GCF_000193225.1 Verminephrobacter aporrectodeae subsp. tuberculatae At4
TCCAGGTTGCTCGCGTCGGTGTAGGTCAGCGTCAGTTGGTTGCCGGTGACCTTGGGACCCGAGTCGCCGGTGGTGATCAGCACCGGGGGCGTGGTGTCCAGCGGCCGGGTGTCCACGGTGTAGTTCTCGCTGCTGGCTCTGCCGATACTGGAGCGGCCTGCCACGTTGGTCACGCCGGTCAGGTTGACGCGGATGGTGTTGGTCGCGTCGCTGACGTCGGCGTTGGGCGTGAAGGTGGCGGTCCAGGTTTTGTTGTCGGTATTGGGTGTGTATACGAGTGGGCTCAATGTGCCGTTGGCCTGAGTCAGATCGATGTCCTCCATCGTGAAGCCGAGAACCGTTTGGTTGAAGGTGAAGGTGACGGTCGTCGTTTCGCCCGCAGTGAGCGCGGTATCGGTCAGCGTGATCCTGGCGGCAGGCAGCGCGGTGTTCACGATGAAGCTGGTGCTGGTGACGCGACCGATACCGGCGGTGCCTGCGGCGTAGGTCACGCCCGTGAGGTTCACGCTGATGGTGTTGGTCCCGTTGATGACGCCCGCCGTGGGCGTGAAGGTGGCCGTCCAGGTTCGACCGTCGGCGCTGGGTGTGAAGTCGCTGAGCCTGCCGTTGGCCTGGGTCAGGTCTATGTCATCGAGCGTGAATTCGTTGACGGGTTTGTTGAAGGCGATGATGACGGTCGCCTTTTCTCCCGTCGTAAGGCGACTATCGGTCAGCGTGACGCTTGCGCTCAGGCCGGTTGTCTGGTCCGTGCTGCCGGGCTGGGTGTTAATGGTGTAGTTGCTGCTACTGGAGGTGCTGGCGGTCAGCCTGTTGCCCGCCAAGTCCGTCACGCCGCGGTGGTTGATGCTGATGCTGTTGGTGAGAGCGTTGGTATTTGCTGTGGGCGTGAAGGTGGCGGTCCAGGTCCTGCCGTCTGTGAGGGCGGTCAGCGGACCCAGCGTGCCGTTGGCCTGCGTCAGGTCGATGTTGGCGGCGGTAAAGCCGACGACGGGCTCGCTGAAGCTGAAGGTGACGGTGGTGGTTTCGCCCGCGGTGAGGGCGCGGTCGATCAGCCTGACGATGGCGCCGGGCGGGAAGACGTCGATGTCGTAGGTGACCGTGGAGGCGACCTGGCCCACACCGGCGTTGCCTGCGGGGTTGGTCACGCCGGCGAGGTTGACGCGGATCTGGTTGCCCGTTGAGTTGAACTGGGAGGGGTCGCCGCGCAAATCAGTGCTCTCCGGAGCCTTCAACGTGACCGTCCAAGTGATGCCGCCGTCGGTGCTTTGCAGGTCGTTGGACAGCGTCGCGGAACCGCCCACGATCAGGTCGGCGGTGGTGAAGCTGTCGGTCACGATGGCTTCGGCGAAGCGGATGGTGACGGTGGTGCTCTCGCCAATGCTCAGTTTGTTGTCGGCGATCGTGATCGGGTTGGTCGCTGCGAGCGTGGGCCGGGTGCCTCCCACTGCCGACGTGCCATGGGTCACGGCCTGGTTGCTGAAGCTCACTGCGTCGTTGCCCGCTGCGTCCTGCACCACGTTGTCGCCCGTGGGCTTGGTGTAGCTCACGGTCACGGTCTCCGCAGTGGCCACGGCGCGGCTCAGCGTCAGCGTCACGGTCTTGCCCGATACCGCCACGCTGTTCACGCTGA
>NZ_AFAL01000821.1 GCF_000193225.1 Verminephrobacter aporrectodeae subsp. tuberculatae At4
TTTACCGTGAGCAGCAGCACGGGCACCGCCATTACCGTGCGCAGCGCCACGGTGAGCGCAACGGACAAGACCGTGACGCTCACGCTGAGCCGCGCCGTGGCCAACGGCGAGACGGTGAACGTCAGCTACACCAAACCCGCGACCAGCGCCGTGGTGCAGGACGCTGCGGGCAACGACGCCGCGGACTTCGGCAACCGGGCCGTGACGAACAACATGCCAACGCCAGCAGACACCACGCCCCCGCTGCTTGGCGACGTCACGGTCAACGGCAACCAGTTGGAGCTCCGCTACACCGATGCAAACCAACTGGACGCAAGCCACATCGCGCTCGCATCAGCGTTTGCGCTGAGCAGTTCCGGCGCTGCGGCCATCCGCGTCAGCAGCGTTGCCGTCACGGGCAAGACCGTCACACTGACGCTGAGCCGCGCCGTGGCCAGCAATGAGACGCTCACGCTCAGCTACACCAAACCGGCGACCGGCGACAACGCGATACAGGACGCGGCAGGCAACGACGCAGCAAGCTTCGGCGACCAGGCCGTGGAGAACCTCACGCCCGCACCTGCACCCGCGCCTGGACCTGGACCTGCCCCCGCACCCGCACCGGAAAAAAACCCCGGCGCGCCCAATGCGGACTACGACGGCGTGCCCGACGCGCAGGAAAATCAGGCCATCGGTCCCAAGGGCTCCACCCCCGGCGACGGCAACAACGACGGCATCCAGGACAGCACGCAGGCCGCAGTCGCCTCCTTCAGCGCCAAGACCAGCAGCGGTTCCGGCACCTCGGTGACCCTGGTCGCAGACAGTCAGAACGGCAAGCTCCCCTCCAGCAGCAGCACCCGCATCACCAGCCTGGAACAAAAGGCCGCGCCCGCCCAAACACCCAAGGCGCTGGAGACGCCCATCGCGCTGACAAGCTTCAAGGCCACGCTGGAGACCGCCGGCAGCAGCGAGACCTTTAGCCTGTACGTGGACTCGGCGCTGGGCGCCAACGGCTACTGGC
>NZ_AFAL01000820.1 GCF_000193225.1 Verminephrobacter aporrectodeae subsp. tuberculatae At4
AGACACCACGCCCCCGGTATTCAGCAGCGCCACGGTCAACGGCGACAAGCTGGTGATCCATTACACCGAACAGAACAGCTTGGCCGACGTAGCGCTGTCGGGCACTGGAGGCTTCACGATATACATCCACAACAGCAGCGGCGAGGCAATGTATCGCTACCACATCCAGAGCGCCGTGGTGAACGGGGCGGCCAATACCGTGACGCTGACACTCGAACAGGTTCCCGTGTACTACGGTGATCGGATAAGCGTCAGCTACGCCAAGCCCGGATCCGGCAATGTGGTGCAGGACGTGGCGGGCAACCACGCGGCCAACTTCGATGTCATGACCGCGACCAACATCACGCCCGCGCCGGGAGACACCACGCCCCCGGTGTTCAGCAGCGCTACGGTCACCGGCAACCAACTGGTGATCAGCTACACCGACACCAACAGCCTGAACGCGGTGACGCTCGCGGGCAACGCAGGCTATGCGGTGAACACCGCCGCAGGCACGGCGGCCATCACCGTGAGCAGCGCCGTGGTAAACGCCACGGCCAAGACCGTGACGCTGACACTGAGCCGCGCCGTGGCCCACGCGGAGACGGTGAGCGTCAGCTACACCAAGCCCGCGACCGGCGCCGTGGTGCAGGACGCTGCCGGCAACGACGCAGCGAACTTCAGCGACCAGGCCGTGACGAACAACACGCTAGCCGAGCTCGGCGTCGAGATCAGGCTGGCCGACAACGCGCTCACCACGGGCGAGACCACCACCGTCACCTTCACCTTCAACCAGCCCGTCAACGGCTTTGACACCAGCGACATCTCGTGCGGTAGCGGCGCGCTGAGCATGCCCACGGCCAACGCCACGCGCACGGTCTGGACGGCCACCTTCACGCCCACGGCCAACGTCAACGCCCCGTCGAATGTCATCCACGTAAACCTCGCCGGGGTAACCAACGCCGTTGGCAACGCCGGCGAGGGTAGAGTCAACGGCCCCAACTACAGCGTGAACACTACCGGACCCGTAGCAGATACCGTGGCCCCGGTGTTCAGCAGCGCCACGGTCAACGGCAACCAGTTGGTGCTCACGTACACGGAAGCCAACAACCTGGACGGGGCAGCACTCGAGCAGAACGCCGGCTTTACGGTCAACACCGCCGCAGGCACGGCGGCCATCCGCGTGTGCAGCGCCGTGGTGAACGCCACGGCCAAGACCGTGACGCTGACACTGGACCGCGTCGTGGCCCGCGCGGAGACGGTCAGCGTCAGCTACACCAAAC
>NZ_AFAL01000819.1 GCF_000193225.1 Verminephrobacter aporrectodeae subsp. tuberculatae At4
CACGGTGTAGTTGCTGCTGCGTGGCGGTGCCGACACCGGCGTTGCCCGCGATATCGTTCACGCCCGTGAGGTTGACGCGGATGGTATTCGTCGTGTCGTTGACGTTGGCCGTGGGCGTGAAAGTCGCTGTCCAGGTTTTGCCGTTGGCCGTGAGCATGCCCAGCGTGCCGTTGGCATCGGTGAGCACGATGTCACCGATCGTGAAGCCGGTGACGGGTTCGCTAAAGGCAAAGGTGACGGTGGTGGTCTCGCCGATGGTGAGCGCGCTGTCGGCCAAGGTGATCGTGGCGGTGGGCCGAACGAGGTCAATGTCGAAGGTGGCATCATCGAAAACTATCATCGCGTAACGACCCGCATTGCCCGCGACATCGGTCATGTAACCTCCATGCGTGCTGATGTAATTGCCGGTTGATGAGGTACCGGAAGTCGGGGCAGTGAGCGTGAACTGCCAGGTAATGCCGTCGGTGGTGCGCAGGTCGGAGAATGTGCCGGGATTGGTGACCACGAGGAAATTGCGGCTAACAAGAAGGCTATCCAGGGTGAAACGGTCCTGATTCAGTGCTTCGGAGACGGTGACGGTGACGGTGGTTGATTCGCCGGCGCAGAGCTTGGTGTCAGCGATGGTGATGTCGGTTGCAAAGGGCCGCTTGGTATCGATGGAGTAGCTGGCGCTGCTGGCGGAGCCGGTACCGGCGTTGCCTGCGGCGTTGGTCACGCCAGCCAAGTTGACGCTGATGGTGTTGCTGCTGTCCTCAATGTTGACCGTGGGCGTGAAGGTGGCGGTCCAGGTTTTGCCGTCGGCGTTGGGGGTGAGCGTGCCCAGCGTGCCGTTGGCATCGGTGAG
>NZ_AFAL01000818.1 GCF_000193225.1 Verminephrobacter aporrectodeae subsp. tuberculatae At4
CAGCGCCAGCGTGAACGCAACGGCCAAGACCGTCACGCTGACGCTCAGCCGCGCCGTGGCCAACGGCGAGACGGTGACCATCAGCTACGCCAAACCCACGACCGGCAATGGGGTGCAGGACGCTGCCCACAACAACGCGGCGGACTTCAGCGGCCGGGCCGTGACCAACACCACGCCGGACACCACACCCCCGGAGTTCAGCAGCGCCACGGTCCGCGACAACCTGCTGGAGCTCAGCTACGCCGATGCAAACAAGTTGGACGCCAACCACACCGCGCCCGCATCGGCGTTTGCGCTGAGCAGTTCCAGCGATACGGCCATTACCGTCAGCAGCGTTGCTGTCACGGCCAAGACCGTCACGCTGACGCTGAGCCGCGCCGTGGCCAGCGACGAGAAGCTCACGCTCAGCTACACCAAGCCGGCGACCGGCGACAACGTGATACAGGACGCTGCCGGCAACGACGCGGCAAGCTTCGGCAACCAGGCCGTGGGGAACCTCACGCCCACGCCCACACCAAAACCCGCACTCGTGCCCACACCGGAACACGACCCCGGCGCGCCCACACCAAAACCCGGACCCGCGCCCACACCGGAACACGACTCCGGCGCGTCCAATGCGGACCACGACGGCGTGCCCGACGAGCAGGAAAATCAGGCCATCGGCCCCAGGGGTTCCGCCCGCGGCGACGGCAATGGGGACGGTATTCAGGACAGCGCACAGGCCGCAGTCACCTCCTTCAGCGCCGAGACCAGCAGCAGTTCCAGCACCTCGGTGACCCTGGTAGCAGACAGCCGGAACGGCAAAGTCCCCTCCAGCAGCAACACCTGCATCACCAGCCTGGAGCAAAAGGCGGTCCCCGCCCAGACGCCCAAGGCGCTGGAGACGCCCATCGCGCTGACAAGCTTCAAAGCCACGCTGAAGACCGCCGGCAGCACCGAGACCTTCAGCCTGTACGTGGACCCGGAGATCGGCGCCAACGGCTACTGGCTGCAAGACCACGGCGGCACCTGGGTGAACCTGGCGAGC
>NZ_AFAL01000817.1 GCF_000193225.1 Verminephrobacter aporrectodeae subsp. tuberculatae At4
GGTGTAGTGGGCGCTGGTGACCGGGCTCGTCGTCGCAGCATTGCCCGCCAGATCCCGCACGCCGCTCATGTTCACGCCGATGGTGTTGCTGCGCACGTCGTTCACGTTCTCCGTGGGCGTGAAGGTCGCGGTCCAGGTTTTTCCTTCTGCGCTGGCCGTCAGAGGTCCCAGTGTGCCGTTCGCGTTCGAGAGGTCTATCTTGCTTGCATCAAAGCCGCGGACTGCCTCCGTGAAGCTGAAGCTGACCACCGTGGTTTCGCCACTCGTCAGGCTGTCGTCGGCCAGCGTGATGCTCACGGCGGGGGGGACGGCGTCGATGTCGTAGCTGACCGTGGAGACTGCTGTGCCCACCCCTGCGTTGCCCGCAAGGTCGGTGATTTGGGCCAGGTTCACGCGAATCTTGTTGCCCGTCGAACTGCTGACGGGGGTGAGGTCCGCGATGTGCCCAATGCCCCCCGGGGCCGTCAGCGTGACCTCCCAGGTGGTGGTGCCGCCGCCGGTGCTGCGCAGGTTGGTCAGCTGCGCGCCTGCGCCGACGCTCAGGTCGTCGATGCTGAAGCTGTTGGCGTCAATGTCTTCGGAGAAGCGGATGGTGACGGTGGTGCTTTCGCCCAGGTGCAGTTTGTCGTCGCCGATCGTGATCGGGTCGGTCGCCGCCAGCGTGGGG
>NZ_AFAL01000816.1 GCF_000193225.1 Verminephrobacter aporrectodeae subsp. tuberculatae At4
ACGCCGGCGAGGTTCAGGCCGATGGTGTTCGTCGCGTCGCTGACGTGGGCCGTGGGCGTGAAGATGGCCGTCCAGACCGTGCGCGCGGCGTTCGGCGTGATCGGGCCCAGCGTGCCGTTGGCGTCGCTGAGCACGACGTCGCTGGCGTCCAGGCCGGTGACGGGTTCGTTGAAGGTGAAGCTGACGGTCGTCGTCTCGCCCGTGGTGAGCGCGTCGTCGGCCACCGTGATGCTCGCCGTGGGGCCCGCGGTGTGCACGCTGTACTGGGCGCTGGAGGCGTTGCCCACACCGGCGTTGCCTGCGGCGTCGGCAACGCCCGCGAGGTTCACGCTGATGCGGTTGCTTGCGGCGTTGGCGTTGGCCGTTGGCGTGAAAGTTGCCGTCCAGGTTTTGCCGTCACTGCCGGCCGCAAGCGGCCCCAGCGTGCCGCTGGCCTCGCTGAGCACGACGTCGCTGGCGTCAAAGCCGGTGACGGCCTCGCTGAAGGCGAAGGTCACGGTGGTGCTCTCGCCGGCGCTCAGGCGCGTGTCGGCGAGCGTGATGGTGGCGCTGGGCCGCAGGGTGTCCACGCGGTAGTTGGCGCTGCTCGCGTGGTCTGCGCCGGCGTTGCCTGCGGCGTTGCTCACGCCGGCAAGGTTCACGCGGATGGTGTTGCTGCTGTCCTCGACATTGGCCGTGGGCGTGAAGGTGGCGCTCCAGGTTTTGCCGTCGGCATTCGCCGTGAGCGGGCCGAGCGTGCCGTTGGCGTCGCTGAGCACGACGTCGGCGGCGGTGAATCCGTTGACGGTTTCGCTGAAGGCAAAGCGGACGGTGGTGGTTTGGCCGGCCGTGAGCTGGGTGTCGGCCAGCGTGATGCTCGCGCCCGGCCGCGTGGTGT
>NZ_AFAL01000815.1 GCF_000193225.1 Verminephrobacter aporrectodeae subsp. tuberculatae At4
GATAAAGTATGGAAAAGTCATTGAGCGTGGTGGTTGGAGTGATCACCCCCGATGGGAAGAAGGTTGAGATGGATTGGACTGACTAGATGAAATATAAAAATACCTCCCAAAGCAAGCTCGCCACGCTGGTATCCACGAGTCACCAGCGCCAATTGCTGTCAATGATGTTGTCGGGGTTCTTTCTGATAGGTGGCGCTTACATCCTTTTGAAGCCCAAATCTCCTCCAGAGAAAGTGATCAATTTGACCCCCGAAGACAAAATGCTGATCCATAAATATCGAGGAATTCATGGGGGGGCGTTGTACATCAGTGTGGTAGGTGAAGATAAAAATCGCGTAACGATGCTTAATCAAAATGGTGTGGTGTGGTATTCTGCATCATCTCTTGGCGAAGGAGGTGATCGCCATTCCACCTTTACTGACGCCATGTACATTCCAAGAACATTACATGTGACATGGAGAACTGAGGATGCAGAGGCTCGAGAAAACAGTTATGGACTGCCTGATATTTCCCATGGCTTTGAAGGTGGAACCATTCTTGGAGACTACACCGTCCAGGTTGCCTCGCGGATCCCCGATGAGGTTTTCGACTTTATCCGTAAAAATGGCAGTTCGTTGTTGCGTCTCAAAATCCGCCTGGCGGATCATGCTGTGTTGGTTGGCTGGGATGTGGAAGAATGGTACAACGCCATAGGTGGACGAACTTTTCGCTATGTAATGCCCGGTGGAGATTTCAAGGAACCGAAGATAAAGTATGGAAAAGTCGTTGAGCGTGGTTGGATGATCACTCCCGATGGGAAGAAGGTTGAGATGGATTGGACTGACTAGATGAAGCATGAAAATACCTCCCGAAGCAAGCTCGCCACGCTGGTATCCTCGAATCACCAGCGCCAATTGCTGTCAATGATGTTGTCGGGGTTCTTTCTGATAGGTGGTGCTTACATCCTTTTGAAGCCCGAAACTCATCCAGAGAAAGTGATCAATTTGACGTCCGAAGACAAGATGCTGATCTATAAATATCGAGGAATTTATGGAGGGGCGTTGTACATCAGTGCGGTCGGCGAAGATAAGAAAAATGTAACGATGCTTAATCAAAATGGCATGATATGGAATACCAAATTGTCTCTCGGCGAAGGAGGTGCCCGCCATTCCACCTTTACTGACGCCATGTACATTCCTAGAACACTACATGTGACATGGAGAACTGATGACGCAGAACCTCGAGAAAACAGTTATGGACTGCCTGATATTTTCCGTGGCTTTGAAGGGGGAACCATTCTTGGAGACTACACCGTCCAGGTTGCCTCGCGGATCCCCGATGAGGTCTTGGACTTTATCCGTAAAAATGGCAGCTCGTTGTTGCGTCTCAAGATCCGCTTGGCGGATCATGCTGTGTTGGTTGGCTGGGACGTGGAAGAGTGGTACACCACAAAATTTGGGCGACGAACTTTTCGCTATGTAATGCCCGGCGGGGATTTCAGGGAACCACAGAGAGAGAATGGAGAAGTCATTGAGCGTGGTTGGATGATCATGCC
>NZ_AFAL01000814.1 GCF_000193225.1 Verminephrobacter aporrectodeae subsp. tuberculatae At4
CGACGACGTCGTGCTCACCGATGCCAACGGCACGCTGGGCCCGCTCACGGCCAATGCAGACGGCAAAACCTGGACCGCCACCTTCACGCCCACGAACAACATCGAGGACAGCAGCAACACCATCGGCGTCAACCTCGCTGGCGTGACCAACGCCGCAGGCACCGCCGGTACCGGCCCCGCCACCAGCGCCAACTACTCCATTGATACCAAGCGGCCAACACCGACCTCCATCACCATTGATGACCCCAAGCTCTGCGCCGGCGAATCAACCACCGTCACCCTCACCTTCTCCGAAGCGATCAATCGGAACAGTCTCACTCTGGCGCGCCTTCTTGGCTTTACCCCCGATCTCACCGCCAGTTCCGGCACAGTGTCCAATCTGCGTACCACCGACGACATTACTTGGCAGTACACGCTCACTGCCCCGACTACCGGCGCATCATCGACCGGCAATTTCCTCAGCGTGCTTACAAGTGCCGTGACCGATGTCGCAGGCAACACGGGTCAGGCCGGAGCGACGTATTTCGATAACGTCCCCTACGACATTGACCTCGTTCGCCCCACCGCCACGATCACCCTGACCGACAACGCGCTCACCGTCGGCGAAACCACCACCGTCACCTTCGCCTTTAGCGAACCCGTCACCGGCTTCACGCGCGAGGACATCGTGCTCACCGACGCCAACGGCACGCTGGGTCCGCTCACGGCCAACGCCGACGGCAAAA
>NZ_AFAL01000813.1 GCF_000193225.1 Verminephrobacter aporrectodeae subsp. tuberculatae At4
CCTCACCGGCGTGACCAACCCCGCAGGCAACGCCGGTGTGGGCCAGGCCGTCTCCACGGTCACCTACGACATCGACGTCTTCTCGCCCGGCGTCAGCATCACGCTGGGCGACAACGCCCTCACCGCGGGTGAAACCACCACCGTCACCTTCAGCTTCAGCGAGCCCGTCAATGGCTTTACCGCCGCCAACATCGACCTGTCACAGGCCCACGGCGCGCTGGGTCCGCTGACCGCCCTCGGAGATGGCAGGAGTTGGACCGCCACCTTCACGCCCACAGCGAATACCAGCGCGACCACCAACCGCATCCGCGTCAACTACCACGGCGTGACGGACTTGGCGGGCAATACGGCGAACGGCACCTCCCCCAGCGACAACTACAGCATTGACACCCGGCCCGGCAGCACGAACCAGCCATCCGACCTGAGCGCACGCGTCACGCTGACCAATAGCCCCCTCATGACGGGAGAAAAGGCGGCCGTCATCATCGCCTTCAACAAACCCGTCAACAGCTTCACGATCGATGACGTGGACGGGACCCGGGCCAGCGGCACGCTCAGCGACCTCGCATGCAGCGCCGACGGCAGAACCTGGACGGCCACCTTCACGCCCACGGCCAACGTCATCGACGAGACCAACACCATCAGCGTGAACCTCGCGGGCGTGACCGACGCCGCAGGCACCGCCGGCACCGGCAGCGCCACCAGCGACAACTTCATCGTGCACACCGCGCTCCCTGCCGCCACGATCACGCTGGCCGATACCGCGCTCACCACGGGCGAAACGACGACCGTCACCTTCACCTTCAACCAAGATGTCACCGACTTCACGCTGAATGACATCGATCTGACTCAGGCCAACGGCACATTGAGCGCACTCGTATACATACCCGACACCGGCAACAAAACCTGGACCGCCACCTTCACGCCCAAGGCCAACTTCAGCAACGCGAGCAACACCATCAGCGTCAACCTGGCTGGCGTAACCAACATGGCAGGCCGCTCCGGTACCGGCACCGCCATCAGCGAGAACTACACCGTGGACACCCGGACGGACACCACGCCCCCGGCGTTCAGCAGCGCCGCGGTCAACGGCAGCCAACTGGTGCTCACGTACACCGAAGC
>NZ_AFAL01000812.1 GCF_000193225.1 Verminephrobacter aporrectodeae subsp. tuberculatae At4
CGGCCTTGATCTGAGCCGGACCCGCGCTTCTGGCGCTGGTGGTGTCCACCGCTGCG
Source organism: Verminephrobacter aporrectodeae subsp. tuberculatae At4 (assembly GCF_000193225.1). Classification (GTDB taxonomy): domain Bacteria; phylum Pseudomonadota; class Gammaproteobacteria; order Burkholderiales; family Burkholderiaceae_C; genus Acidovorax; species Acidovorax aporrectodeae. The sequence goes on from NZ_AFAL01000812.1 coordinate 57, forward strand.
GCCTCGATCGGCTGCACCTTGGCCGCGTCCACGGGCACGCTGGCCGTTGCCCCACCTACGGCGACGGCGCAGGAAAGCACCAGCGCGAGCAGCTTCGAGCAAAGCGAGGCGATGGCAGCGCCGCCGCCCGCACCGGTGCTGTTGTTGGTTGCGCCGGTGATGGCGATGCTGTCGCCGTAGATACGACCGGTGTTGTTCACCACGGCGGCGGTGATCTCGTCAGGCCGTCCGAACGGATGATCAGCCCCTCAATGTTGGGATAACCCATGACCCATTGAGCAGGGGCGGATACCTCGGTCCGAAGTCCACCGGGGGGCTAGTGGTTGCCTGGTTCAGAGGTTCGTTGGTGCCGGGCGCGGCCAAGGGAGAAACCGGAGGCGGGCTGGTGGTTACTTGGTTCAGAGGTTCGTTGGCGAGTCGAATAAATCCTGGTCTCAGCAATTTCTTCAACTCGACTCGCCGCGCAGAGAACAGTGCAAAATTGTCCGCCACGTCGAAAATATTTTCAGTGAGAGTCACCAAGTGTCCATCGCCAATTGTCTCGACGGCAAAGCCATTGGCGCGTAGCTTTTCTGCATCGATTTCCCTGGTGTATGCCCGGCCAAAGAAGGTTGC
>NZ_AFAL01000811.1 GCF_000193225.1 Verminephrobacter aporrectodeae subsp. tuberculatae At4
GGTGTCCGATCGCGTGCCATGGGTCACGGCCTGGTTGCTGAAGCTCACTGCGTCGTTGCCGGCAGCGTCCTGCACCACGGCGCCGGATTCGGGCTTGGTGTAGCTGACGGTCACCGTCTCCGTTGCGGCCACGGTGCGGCTCAGCGTCAGCGTCACGGTCTTGGCCGTCGCGTTTACCACGGCGCTGCTCACGGTGATGGCCGTTGCACCAGCGGCGGTGTTCACCGTGAAGCCGGCGTTGCCAGCGAGCGCTGCTGCGTCCAGGGTGTTGGCTTCCGTGTACGTGAGCACCAGCTGGTCGCCGGTGACCGTGGCGCTGTGGAACTCCGGGGGCGTGGTGTCTGCTGGCGCTGGCGTGGTTGACGTGTTGTTGGTGACAGCCCGGTCGCTGAAGTCCGACGCGCCGTTGCCGGCAGCGTCCCGCACCACGTTGCCGCTTTCGGGCTTGGTGTAGCTGACGCTCACCGTCTCCGAGCTGGTCACGGCGCGGCTCAGTGTCAGCGTCACGGTCTTGACCGTCGCGTTTATCACGGCGCTGTTCACGGTGATCGCCGTGCCCGTGGTGCTGCCGACCGTAAAGCCTGCGCTGCCCGTCAGTGCGGTATCGCCCAGGATGTTCGCGTCGATGAAGCTGAGCACCAGTTGGTCGCCGTTGACCGCGGCGCTGCTGACGCTGGGGGGAGTCACGTCAATGTCGTAGGTGACCGTGGACTCCGCTGTGCCCGCCCCTGCGGTGCCCGCGCGGTTGGTGATTCCGGCCAGGTTCACGCTGATCTTGTTGCCCGTCGAGTTTCTGTCGGCGGTCGGAGCCAAGAGGATATCGAGGAACCCCGGAGCCGTCAGCGTGACCGTCCACGTCGTTCCGCCGTCGGTGCTTTGCAGGTTGGACAGCGTCGCGCCTCCGCCCACGGTCAGGTCGGCGGTGGTGAAGCTGTCGGTCGCGATGGCTTCCGAGAAGCGGATGGTGACGGTGACGCTTTCGCCCAGGTGCAGTTTGTCGTCGCTGATCGTGATCGGGTTAGTCGCCGCCAGCGTGGGGCCCTGCGTGCCCGGTGGCGTTGACGTGCTGTGGGTCACAGGCTGGCTGCTGAAGTTCGCTGCGTCGTTGCCCGCCGCGTCCTGCACCACGGCGCCGGATTCGGGCTTGATGTAGCTGACGGTCACCGTCTCCGTTGCGGCCACGGCGCGGCTCAGCGTCAGCGTCACGGTCTTGGCCGTGGCGTTCACCACGGCGCTGCTCACGGTGATGGCCGTCGCGCCAGCGGCGGTGTTCACCGCAAAGCCAGCGTTGCCCGTCAGTGCGGCCCCGTCCAGGCTGTTGGCTTCCGTGTACGTGAGCACCAGCCGGTCGCCGTTGACCGTAGCGCTGTGGAACTCCGGGGGCGTGGTGTCTGCTGGCGTGCTGTGGGCCACGGCCTTTTCCCTGAAGTTCGCTGCCTCGTTGCCGGCAGCGTCCCGCACCCCGTTGCCGAGCGTGGGCTTGGTGTAGCTGACGGTCACCGTCTCCGTTGCGGCCACGGCGCGGCTCAGTGTCAGCGTCACGGTCTTGGCCGTTATGTGCACTGCGACTCCGGTGACGGTGATGGCCGTCGTGCCTGCGGCGGTGTTCACCGTAAAGCCTGCGTTGCCCACGAGTGCTGTCGCGTCCAGGGTGCCCGCTTCCCTGTACGTGAGCACCAGTTGGTTGCCGGTGACCACGGCGGTGTTGATCTCCGGGGCCGTGGTGTCTGCTCCGGGTGTGGTGCCCGGCGTGTTGTTGGTCACCGCCCTTTCGCTGAAGTTCGCTGCGTCGTTGCCCGCAGCGTCCTGCACCACGGCGCCGGATTCGGGCTTGGTGTAGCTGACGCTCACCGTCTCCGTTGCGGCCACGGCGCGGCTCAGTGTCAGCGTGACGGTCTTGGCCGTCGCGTTTACCACGGCGCTGCTCACGGTGATGGCCGTTGCGCCTGCGGCGGTGTTCACCGTAAAGCCGGCGTTGCCCGCGAGCGCTGCCGCGTCCAGGGTGCCCGCTTCCGTGTACGTGAGCACCAGTTGGTTGCCGGTGACCACGGCGGTGTTGATCTCCGGAGCCGTGGTGTCCGATCGCGTGCGATGGGTCACGGTCTGGTTGCTGAAGCTCACTGCGTCGTTGCCGGCAGCGTCCTGCACCACGTTGTCGCCGCTCGTGGGCTTGGTGTAGCTCACGGTCAGCGTCTCCGCACTGGTTACGGGGCGGCTCAGCGTCAGCGTCACGGTCTTGCCCGATACGGCCACACGCCTTACGCTGATGACCGCATTGCCCGCGCTGTTGACCGCAAAGGCCGAGGCGGCTGCGGTGTTGGTGGCATCCAGGTTGCCCTCGTCGATGTAGGTCAGCACCAGTTGGTTGCCGATGACCACGGCGGTGTTGAGCACCGGGGCCGTGGTGTCCGATGGCGTGCCATGGGTCACGGTCTGGTTGCTGAAGCTCACTGCGTC
>NZ_AFAL01000810.1 GCF_000193225.1 Verminephrobacter aporrectodeae subsp. tuberculatae At4
GACACCACGCCCCCGGAGTTCAGCAGCGCCACGGCCAACGGCAACCAGGTGGTGGTGACCTACACCGACGAAAGCAATCTGAGCGATGCCGCGCTCACGGGCAACGCGGGCTTTACGGTCCTCAGCGTTGGTGGCAGTGCCATCACCGTCACCGGCGCCTTGGTGAACGCCACGGCCAAGACCGTGACGCTGACGCTGAGCCGCGCCGTGACCAGCCAGGAGAGGCTGGGGGTGAGCTACACCAAACCCGAAGGGGTAGCAGGCGTAGCGGACGCGGCAGGCAACAGCGCGGCGAACTTCGCAAGCGCGGGCGTGGAGAACAACACGCCAGCGGGATCCGTAGAGACGACGCCCCCGAGACTCCTCGTCGCCACGGTCGTCAACGGCAACCAGCTGGAGCTCACGTACGACGATACCGACAACTTGGACGACACCGCACTGACGGGCAACGCAGGCTTTACGCTCAGCGGCGCCACGGCCATTACCGTCACTGGCGCCGTGGTGAACGGGGCGGCCAAGACCATCACGC
>NZ_AFAL01000809.1 GCF_000193225.1 Verminephrobacter aporrectodeae subsp. tuberculatae At4
CTCACGGACAACGCAGGCTATGCGGTCAGCAGCACCACGGGCACGGCCATTACCGTGAATAGCGCCGCGGTCAACGGGGCGGCCAAGACCGTGACGCTCACGCTGAGCCGCTCCGTGGCCAACGGCGAGACGGTGAACGTCAGCTACACCAAACCCACATCCGGCGCCGTGGTGCAGGACGCCGCCGGCAACGACGCGGCGGACTTCAGCAACCGGGCCGTGACGAACAACACGCCGGACAACACGGCTCCGCAGCTGATCACTACCAGCAACGTTGCCACCGGCAACGAGCACCAGCTCCCCACCGTCAGCGGCGGCGGCAGCAACCTGGTGCTCACATTCAGCGACACGAGCAATTTGAACGGGGACGCAGACCGCAAGCCGGCCGCCGGGGACTTCACGGTGTCCGTGGATGGTGCCGCCAGGACTGTCAACAGTGTGACCGTGAATGCAACAGGCAAGATCATCTTGCTGGCGCTGGCTACCCCCGTGGCCGCTGGCCAGCACGTGACCGTCGCCTACCAGGACAGCACGCCCGACGACGGCAAGGGCATACAGGACACAGCGAACAACCGCCTGGCCAGCTTCCAGACCACGGAGGCGGTCAATAACGTATTGGACATGGATGCCCCGCAACTGATCACCACCGGTGCCGCGCGCCCCACGGCCAGCGGCAACCAACTGGTGCTCCGCTTTAGCGACGTGAACAACCTGAGCGCGGACCTGGCCCGCAAGCCGGCCGCCGGGGACTTTTCGGTGCTCGTCGCTGGCGTCGCGAATGCCGTCACCGCAGTCGCCGTGAACGGGGCGGACAAGACCATCACGCTCACGCTGAGCACCGCCGTGACACCTGGCCAGACAACGACCGTCGCCTACACCGACAGCACACCCAACGACACCAGCGCCATACAGGACGCAAAAGGCAACAGCCTGACCCGCTTTGCAGCCACGCAGGTGAATACACCCGACACCACGCCCCCGGAGTTCAGCAGCGCCGCGGTCAATGGCAACCAGCTGGTGATCAGCTACACCGAAGCCAACACCCTGGACGCGGCCGCACTCACGGGCAACGCCGGCTTTACCGTCAGCAGCACCACGGGCACGGCCATTACCGTGAACAGCGCCGTGGTGAACGGGGCGGCCAAGACCGTCACGCTCACGCTGAGCCGCGCCGTGACCCAGGCGGAGACGGTGAAAGTCAGCTACACCAAACCCGAATCCGGCGCCGTGGTGCAGGACGCTGCGGGCAACGACGCGGCGGACTTCAGCAGCCGGGCGGTGAGCAACAACACGCCGGCGACACCAGCAGACCCCACGGCCCCGCAGCTGATAACCACCGGCACCGCAGGCCCCAGGGTCCTTGGCAGCGACCTGGTGCTCGAATTCAGCGCCGCGAGCAACCTGGACGCCGCCGAGGCCCACAAGCCGCTCCGCGGGGACTTCACGGTGCTTGTGGATGGCGCAGCCAATACCGTCGCCTCGGTCACCGTGGGTGCAAACGGCAAGCTCGTCTACCTGACGCTGAGCACCCCCGTGCGACATGGTCAGAGCGTGAGCATCGCCTACAACGACAGCACGCCCACCGATGCCAGCGCCATACAGGACACTGCCGGCAATCGCCTGACCAG
>NZ_AFAL01000808.1 GCF_000193225.1 Verminephrobacter aporrectodeae subsp. tuberculatae At4
ATCAGACGCTGGCGGAGATACTGCGTCGAGGTGGCCTTGCCCGCCTTTCTTTATGCACAAACGTTATGCTGCTTATTTCATAGCAAAAGCACCCGATGAGAGCCGGGCATCCACGGAATTCAACGAGCGCTTGGGTGCCCAAGCCGGCGTTGTTGCATCAATTCCGAACCACATAACGTGCTGATGTTTGTACGCACAACGGCAATGCAAGCGTTGCTGCCAGTCGCGACACGGACCGGGCACATTCCCGACCTTTTTCCAGGGAGCATGCGCAGAGACAGCAGCCAACGAGCCGAGCTCAAGGCGACCTACCGTGTCAAGAACCGGGCGCAGTACAACGCCGGGCTGATTGCCAGAGGCGATATCGCGGTGTGGATCGACGAGAACCTTCTGACGCCCACATCGGCTGAGGATGTCCCCAGACGCGGCCGCCCGATCGTCTACCCCATCTCTTTATACACAAGCCCCCGAGCATAAGCTATGCTACCTATTTCATAGCGAAAGCACACAATGAACTGGGTAGCCACGGAATTCAAGAGCATGAACCTGGGGGACCCCAGGCGCAAACAGCGTGCGATCCACCTGATCGAGAGCTTGAGTGCCAAGCCCACAGCCAGTATCCCCCAAGCCTGTGGCGATTGGGCCGACACCATCGGGGCCTACCGCTTCTTTGGCAATGAGGAGGTCC
>NZ_AFAL01000807.1 GCF_000193225.1 Verminephrobacter aporrectodeae subsp. tuberculatae At4
CGCGAGGACATCGTGCTCACCAATGCCAACGGCATGCTGGGCACGCTCACGGCCAACGCCGACGGCAAAACCTGGACCGCCACCTTCACGCCCACGGACGACATTGAGGACGCCAGCAACACCATCGGCGTCAACCTGGCCGGTGTGCGCAACGCCGCAGGCACCGCCGGTACCGGCTCCGCCAGCAGCGCCAACTACTCCATCGATACCAAGCGCCCCTATCCGACCAACCTCAGCATCGCGGACACCAAACTCTGCGCCGGCGAATCAACCACCGTCACCCTCACCTTCTCCGAAGCGCTCAATCGGGACAGTCTCGCTCTGGCGCACCTTGGTCTTACCCCCGATCTCACCGCCAATCCCGGCACATTGTCCAACCTGCGTACCACCGACGGCATTACTTGGCAGTACACGCTGACGGCCCCGACTTCCGGCGCCTCATCGACCGGAAATTTCCTCCGCATGGATATGGTTTTCATGACCGATGTCGCTGGCAACAGGGGTCAGGCCGGGGTAGTGACTTTCCGTGACGTTCTCTACGACATTGACCTCGTTCGCCCCACCGCCACGATCACCCTGGCCGACAACGCGCTCACCGTTGGCGAAACCACCACCGTCACCTTCGCCTTTAGCGAACCCGTCACCGGCTTCACGCACGATGACATCGTGCTCACCGACGCCAACGGCACGCTGGGTCCGCTCACGGCCAACG
>NZ_AFAL01000806.1 GCF_000193225.1 Verminephrobacter aporrectodeae subsp. tuberculatae At4
CGTCGATGACGTTGGCCGTGGGCGTGAAGGTGGCCATCCAGGTTCTGCCGTCGCCGCTGAGTTCGAGTTCGCTGAGCGTGCCGTTCGCCTGGGTCAGGTCCACGTCAGCGAGCGTGAAGCCGGTGACGGGCTTGTTGAAGCTGATGAGGACGTCCGTCGTTGTTCCCGTCGTGAGGTGCTCCTCGGACAGAGTGATGCTGGCGGTCAGGTCGCTGGTGTTGGACGCTGGCGTGTTGTTCGTCACGGCCTGGTTGCTGAAGCTCACGGCCTCGTTGCCCGCAGCGTCCC
>NZ_AFAL01000805.1 GCF_000193225.1 Verminephrobacter aporrectodeae subsp. tuberculatae At4
GGCTGCGGAGTTATTCGTTGCCGCCTGGCTCGTGATGCTGTCTGCGTCGTTGCCAGCTGCGTCCTGCAGCACGTCGGGGCCAGCCGCGGGCTTGGTGTAGCTGAGGGTCACCGCCTCGCCGCTGTCCACGGCACGGCTCAGGTGCAGCGTGACGGTCTTGGCCGTGGGATCCACCGTGAGGCTATCGACGGTTATGGCCACGCCGCTGGCGCTGCTCACTGCAAAGGCTGCGGCGGGGGCCGTATGCGCCGCGTCCAGACCCAGGCTGCTGGCCTCCGTGTAGGTCAGTACCAGATCGCGCCCGATGACCGTGGTGCTGCTGAGCACCGGCGCCGTGGTATCGGCTGCGGAGTTATTCGTCACCGCCTGGTTCGTGAGCTTGGCCGCGTCGTTGCCGGCTGCGTCCTGCAGCGCGTCGGGGCCAGCCGCGGGCCGGGTGTAGCTGAGGCTTACCGCCTCGCCGCTGTCCACGGAACGGCTCAGGCGCAGCGTGACGGTCTTGGCCGTGGCATCGACCGTGACGCTATCGACGGTTATGGCGAGGCCACTGGCGCTGCTCACCGCAAAGGCCGTCGCAGGAGCCGTGTGCACCGCGTCCAGACCCAGGCTGCTGGCCTCCGTGTAAGTCAGCACCAGATCGTGCCCGCTGACCGTGGCGCTGCCAAGGACCGGGGCCGTGGTATCGGCTGCGGAGCCGTTGCTCACCGCCTGGTTCGTGAGGTTGGCCGCGCCATTGCCTGCTGCGTCTTGCAGCACGTCGGGGCCAGCCGCGGGCCGGGTGTAGTTCAGGCTCACCACCTCGGTGCTGTCCACGTCACGGCTCAGGTGCAGGGTCACGGTCTTGGCCGTGGCATTGACCGTGACGTTCTCGACGGCTATGGCCAGGCCGCTGGCGCTGCTCACCGCAAAGGCTGTCGCGGGGGCCGTATGGGTTGCGGCCAGACCCAGGCTGCTCACCTCCGTGTAGGTCAACACCAGCTCGCGCCCGCTGACCGTTGCGCTGCCGAGCACGGGCGCCGTGGTGTCGGCCGCGGAGTTGTTTCTCACCACCTCGTTCGTGAGGTTGGCCGCGTCGTTGCCCGCGGCGTCTTGCAGCACCTTGTTTCCGGTTGCAGGCTTGGTGTAGCTCACGTTCACCGCCTCGCCGCTGTCCACGTCGCGGCTCAGGCGCAGCGTGACGGTCTTGGCCAAGGCATTCACCGTGACGCTATCGACGGCTATGGCGACGCCGCTGGCGCTGCTCACGGCAAAGGCCGTGGCGGGGGCTGTATGCGTCTCGTCCAGACCCAGGCTGCTGGCCTCGGTATAGCTCAGCGCAGAAAGTGCCCGTTGACCACGGCGGCGCTGAGCACGGGGCCGTGGTATCGGCTGCGGAGTTGTTCGTTACCGCCTGGTTCGTGAGCTTGGTCGCGTCGTTGCCGGCCACGTCCTGCAGCACGTCGTTGCCGGTCGCGGGCCGGGTGTAGTTCAGGCTCAGCGCTTCGCTGCTGTCCACGGAACGGTTCAGGCGCAGCGTGACGGTCTTGGCCGTGGCGTTCACCGTGACGCTCTCGACGCTTATGGCGACGCCGCTGGCGCTGCTCACCGCATAGGCCGTCACGGGAGCCGTATGCACCGCGTCCAGGCCCAGGCTGCTGGCCTCGGTGTAAGTCAGTACCAGATCGTGCCCGCTGACCGTGGCGCTGCTGAGCACCGGGGCCGTGGTATCGGCTGCCGAGCCATTGATCACCGCCTGGTTCGTGAGGCTGTCCGCGTCATTGCCTGCCACGTCTTGCAGCACGTTGCCGGTTGCGGGCTTGGTGTAGCTCATGCTCACCGCCTCGGTGCTGTCCACGTCACGGCTCAGGTGCAGCGTGACGGTCTTGGTCGTGGCGCCTACCGTGACGCTCTCGACGCTGATGGCGACACCGCTGGCGCTGCTCACCGCAAAGGCCGCAGCGCCCACCGGATTTGCCGCGTCCAGGCCCAGGCTGCTGACCTCGGTATAGCTCAGCACCAGATCGCGCCCGCTGACCGTGGCGCTGCCGAGCACCGGGGCCGTGGTGTCGGCTGCGGAGCCGTTGCTCACCGCCTGGTTCGTGAGGTTGGCCGCGTCATTGCCCGCTGCGTCTTGCAGCACGTCGTTGCCGGTCGCGGGCCGGGTGTAGTTCAGGCTCACCGCCTCGCCGCTGTCCACGGCACGGTTCAGGCGCAGGGTCACGGTCTTGGCCGTCGCATTCACCGCGGCGCTATCGACGGCTATGGCCACGCCACTGGCGCTGCTCACCGCATAGGCCGCGGCGGGGGCCGTGTTGGTCGCGTCCAGGCCCAGGCTGCTCGCCTCGGTGTAGGTCAGTACCAGATCGTTTCCGGTGACCGTGGCGCTGCTGAGCACGGGGCCGTGGTGTCGGCCGCGGAGTTGTTCGTCACCGCCTGGTTCGTGAGGTTGGCCGCGTCATTGCCGGCGGCGTCTTGCAGCACGTCGTTGCCGGTTGCGGGCCGGGTGTAGCCGAGGCTCACCACCTCGGTGCTGTCCACGCCACGGTTCAGGAGCAGGGTCACGGTCTTGGCCGTGGCGTTTACCGTGACGCTCTCGACGGTTATGGCCAGGCCGCTGACGCTGCTCACCGCAAAGGCCGTCGTGGGGGCCGTATGGACAGCGTCCAGACCCAGGCTGCTGGCCTCCGTGTAAGTCAGTACCAAATTGCGGCCGCTGACCGCGGCGCTGCCGAACACGGGGGCCGTGGTATCGGCTGCGGAGCCGTTGGTGACCACCTGGTTCGTGAGGTTGGCCGCGTCATTGCCGGCAGCGTCCTGCAGCACGTCGTTGCCGGTCTCGGGCCGGGTGTAGTTCAGGCTCACCACCTCGGTGCTGTCCACGTCACGGCTCAGGTGCAGCGTCACGGTCTTGGCTGTGGCGTTGACCGTGACGTTCTCGACACTGATGGCGACGCCGCTGGCGCTGCTTACCGCATAGGCCGTCGCGGGGGCCGTATGGGTTGCGTCCAGGCCCAGGCTGCTGGCCTCGGTGTAAGTCAGTACCAGATTGCGGCCGCTGACCGTGGCGCTGCCGAACACGGGCGCCGTGGTATCGGCCGCGGAGTTGTTCGTTACCGCCTGATTCGTGAGGTTGGCCGCGTCATTGCCCGCTGCGTCTTGCAGCACGTCGTTGCCGGTTGCGGGCCGGGTGTAGTTCAGGGTCACGGCCTCGCCGCTGTCCACGGCACGGTTCAGGTGCAGCGTGACGGTCTTGGCCGTGGCGCTTACCGTGACGCTCTCGACGGTTATGGCCACGCCGCTGGCGCTGCTCACTGCAAAGGCCGCGGCGGGGGCCGTGTTGATGGCGTCCAGACCCAGGCTGCTGGCCTCCGTGTAAGTCAGCACCAGATCGTGCCCGCTGACCGTGGCGCTGCTGAGCACCGGGCCGTGGTATCGGCTGCAGAGCCGTTGCTTACCGCCTGGTTCGTGAGGTTGGCCGCGCCATTGCCTGCTGCGTCTTGCAGCGCGTCGTTGCCGCTTGCGGGCCGGGTGTAGTTCAGGCTCAGCACCTCGGTGCTGTCCACGTCACGGCTCAGGAGCAGCGTGACGGTCTTGGCCGTGGCATTCACCGTGACGTTCTCGACGGTGATGGCCACGCCGCTGGCGCTGCTCACTGCATAGGCCGTCGCGGGAGCCGTATGGATTGCGTCCAGGCCCAGGCTGCTGGTCTCGGTATAGGTCAGTACCAGATCGCGGCCGCTGACCGTGGCGCTGCCGAGCACGGGCGCCGTGGTGTCGGCTGCGGAGTTATTCGTTACCGCCTGGCTCGTGAGATTGGCCGCGTCATTGCCCGCCGCGTCTTGCAGCACGTGATTGCCGGTCTCGGGCCGGATGTAGTTCAGGGTCACGGCCTCGCCGCTGTCCACGGCACGGCTCAGGAGCAGCGTGACGGTCTTGGCCGTGGGATCCACCGTGACGTTCTCGACGGTGATGGCCAGGCCGCTGGCGCTGCTGACTGCAAAGGCCGTCGCGGGGCCGT
>NZ_AFAL01000804.1 GCF_000193225.1 Verminephrobacter aporrectodeae subsp. tuberculatae At4
CTGGAGTTGCACGATCGGCAGGTTGAAGCTTTGCGTCACGGACGCATCCGGGATGGGCTGGGGGGCGCTGACCTCCCGGGAGTGTTCGTTTCCGAGTAAACCGGTCAGGCCGCCGTGGTGTTCGCGGCGGCTGAACACCATCGTGCCGATGCTGGTGGTCACGCGCGTTCCGACGGACGCACGGTTGTTCACGCCTGCGGCGTCGATGGAGCCGCCGGCAATGATCACGCTGTCGCTGTTCGTGCCGCCGTTCAGGCTGATGTTGCCGCCCGCGAGCACATAGCCCGGCTTGCTGGACTCGACGCTCGTTTCGTTGATGGTCCTGCCCGTGATACGGGTCTCGTACCAATTGGCCACGCTGCGGGTTTCGAGATTACTGTTGAATGCCTCGATGGACGCGTCCAGCTGCACCTGCTTGGCAGCGACTGCCCTGGCGCGAGCATCGACGCTCTCCCAATACGCACCGCAGG
>NZ_AFAL01000803.1 GCF_000193225.1 Verminephrobacter aporrectodeae subsp. tuberculatae At4
CGGCCAGCCGGCGCCGTGGCCGCTGCGCATGCAGGTGGATATCGGCGCGCTGGACCCGCGTTTGCGGCTCGCCCCCTGCTCCCGGGTCGAGCCCTACCTGCCCGTGGGCACGCGCCTGTGGGGGCGCACGCGCCTGGGGCTGCGCTGCGTGGCGGGAGCGGGTACGTGGAATGTGTTCCTGCCGGTGCTCGTGCGGGCCTGGGGTCCTGCCTGGGTGTTGACGCGCGACGTGGCGCCCGGCGCCGTCCTCGGCGCCGACGACGCCGCGCAGGCGCAGGTCGATTGGGCCGGCGAGTCCGCGCCGGTGCTGGCCCACCCCGATCTATGGGTGGGGCAGACCGCGGCCCGGCCACTGCGCGCGGGCCAGGCCCTGCGCCAGAAC
>NZ_AFAL01000802.1 GCF_000193225.1 Verminephrobacter aporrectodeae subsp. tuberculatae At4
CGAGGGTCAGGCGCCGGTTGGCGCGCACCGCGCCATGGCAGGCCATGCTGGCCAGAATCTCGTTGCGCGCGCGTTGCACCACGCTGCTGGCGTCGTGCGCGGCGAGTTCCGCGAGCACGCTGCGCGCCAGTTCCACCACGTCGCCCTGCGCCAGCGGGCCGGGTACGGCGCGCACCGCCAGGGTCTTGGGCGAGAAGGGAACCACCTCCAGGCCCAGCGTGCTCAGTGCCTCTGCCGACTCCTCGGCCGTGGCCACTTCCTGCGGCGTGGCAGCGAAAGTGGCGGGGACCAGCAGGGTCTGGCTGGCAAGGCCTGCGCCGCTGTCCACCTGCGCCTTGAGGCGCTCGTAGACGATGCGCTCGTGCGCGGCGTGCATGTCCACGATCACCAGGCCCTGGGCGTTTTCGGCCAGGATGTAGACGCCCTGGAGTTGGGCCAGCGCGCGCCCCAGCGGCCAGGCGGGTTGCTGGGGCGCATGCTCTGCCGGGTCGA
>NZ_AFAL01000801.1 GCF_000193225.1 Verminephrobacter aporrectodeae subsp. tuberculatae At4
TGGTTGCCGTTGACCGCGGCGCTGTTGAACTCTGGGGGCGTGGTGTCCGGCAGCCGGGTGTCCACGGTGTAGTTCGCGCTGTCGGCGGTGCCGGTACCGGAGCGGCCTGCCACGTTGGCTACGCCGGTCAGGTTGACGCGGATGGTGTTGGTCGCGCCGCTGACGTCGGCCTTGGGTGTGAAGGTGGTGGTCCAGGTTTTGTTGCCGGAGTTGGATGTGTATACGAGTTCGCTCAATGTGCCGTTGGCCTGAGTCAGATCGATGTCATCCATCATGAAGCCCATGACCGCTTGGTTGAAGCTGAAGGTGACGGTCGTTGTTTCGCCCGCAGTGAGCGCGGTATCGGCCAGCGTGATCGTGGCGGCAATTGGCGCGGTGTTCACGATGAAGTTGCCGCTGGTGGCGCTGCCGGTACCGGCGGTGCCTGCGGCGTCGGTCACGCCCGCGAGGTTCACGCTGATGGTGTTGCTCTCGGCGATGACGTTGGCCGTGGGCGTGAAGGTGGCCGTCCAGGTTCTGCCGTCGGCGCTGAGTGTGAGGTCGCTCAGCGTGCCGTTGGCATGGGTCATGTCCACGTCATCGATCGTGAAGCTGCTGCTGGTGACGGGTTTGTTGAAGGCGATGATGACGGTCGCCTTTTCTCCCGTCGTAAGGCGACTATCGGCCAGCGTGACGCGTGCGCTCAGGTCGGATGTCTGGTTCGTGCTGCCGGGCCGGGTGTCAATGCTGTAGTTGTCGCTGAAGAAGACGTTCGACGTATTGCCCGCCAAGTCCGTTATGCCTCTGACGCCGATGCTGTTGGCGGCAGCGTTGGTATTTGCTGCGGGCGTGAAGGTGACGGTCCAGGTCCTGCCGTCTCCAAGGGCGGTCAGCGGACCCAGCGTACCGCTGGTCCTTGACAGGTCGATGTTGGCGGCGGTAAAGCCGGTGACGGGCTCGACGAAGCTGATGGTGACGGTGGTGGTTTCGCCCGCGGTGAGGGCGCTGTCGCCCAGCGTGATGGTGGCGCCGGGCGCGAAGGTGTCGATGTCGTAGGTGACCGTGGAGACGGCCTGGCCCACACCGGCGTTGCCTGCGGGGTTGGTCACGCCGGCGAGGTTGACGCTGATCTGGTTGCCCGTTGAGTTGTACCGGCTGCTGTCGAAGAGCGGGGGTTGGAGATCCTCCTGCCCCGGGGCCGTCAGCGTGACCGTCCAGGTGGTGCCGCCGTCGGTGCTGCGCAGATTGGACAGCTTCGCGTAACCGCCCACGGTCAGGTCCGCGGTGGTAAAGCTGTTGGTCGCAATGGCTTCGGCGAAGCGGATGGTGACGGTGGTGCTCTCGCCAAGGCTCAGCTTGTTGTCGGCGATCGTGATCGGGTTGGTCGCTGCGAGCGTGGGGAGCCGGGTGCCCCCGGTGTTCGTGGTCTCGCCCGAGCGGAGGCTGGGGCTGGTGTGCGAATCGGTGTTCATGGTGCTTTGGTCGTGGATGGGGGGTGAAAGAGGGGTTTGGGGGGCATGGCCCTGGGGACAGGGGATGCGCCCGGGGCGATTCCGGGGCTCAGCGCCTGTTCACGGTCTTGTCCGAAGGGATGTGTTGCGCGCCTCTGGCGGCGGCGTGCGCCAGGAGGTTATCCCCGCTGTGCGGGGACCGATAACGCAGCCCGAACCGTGGGTGGCATGCGCAGTCCCCGGGGAGGGACGTGAACGGTTTCTTGAATGTTTTGAGCCCTTGCCGATCCGGCAGGGGGGGCATCGCGGGACGGTGCGCGCGTGCGTGACTGCTTTGGGTAGCAGGTGGCAGCTTGCGTCCGGGGGCTCTGTCCGACACCCGCGTTTGGGCGCCAGTGGGGGTGAGATCAGCAGCCCGCCGTGCAGCTTGGGCAGCGGTTCTTGCAGCGTGCGGGGATGCGCAGCGTTCAGGTAGCGCCATGGTCCTGCCCCTATTTGAGGATGCGCTGCATGGGGAGGAGGAAGGGCCCGACATGTCGCGAATTGTACGTGACGGATTGCAATTTCATGGCTGAGAAAGGTAAGTGTGCGCCCGTTCGTCGGACGGTCGGACAGGCGGGCATGGTTCTCGGACAGACGGACATGGATGATGGCAACACCCGGGTGGAAGCCCTGGCGTTGCACGGGATCGGGCGCTGCGAGAGCGGCACCGCGCCGGTCTTCCTGTAGGTCGGGCGCGCGCAGCCTGATGCCGCGCGCGGGTCTCGGGGATCAGGAGTTTCCGACCCAAGCAGGCAGGGTGCTGCTTGGGCCTTGGTGTCCCCTGCCGCAAGGGGCGCTGCGGCGCTGCTGCGGGTGCAGATTGGTTACATGGCCGCGGGCATGCCGTGGCAGGGAATCAGGCCAGAACCGCGCAGGCGCAATGGCGGTTCTTTTCCGGATGCGTGCGCGATTCGGGGGCCGGCCTCAGAGCCAGAAGCCGCCATGCGCCACGTCCGGCGCCTGGCCCACGA
>NZ_AFAL01000800.1 GCF_000193225.1 Verminephrobacter aporrectodeae subsp. tuberculatae At4
ACCAGCCCCACGCGCCGCACCGGCGCGCGCGCGGGCAACGGCACGCGCGCGATCTTCATCCCGGCGCGCCACATCGGGGCCCAGTCCGGTAGCAGGGCCACGCCGAGGTCCCGCCCCACGAGCGCCGCGACGGCCATGAGGCTGTCGATCTCCAGCCGCTGCCGCACGCGGATGCCGTGGTCGCGCAGATAGCGATCGGCGAGCTGACCGCCGAGCACCGAGCGGTCGTAGCGGATGAACGGTTCGGTCGCCAGCAGTTCGTGCGCATCGCGATGCGCCAGGGCCTCGGACGTCACCACCACCAGCGGCTCTTCGAGCAGCGTCTCGAAGCGGCAGCCCTTGCCGACGGCGAACTGCGGCTCGACGACGATGGCCGCATCGAGCGCGCCGCCCGCGACCTGCCGGCACAGCTCCACCGAACCGCCGGGCGCCACGAACACCGAGAGCTCAGGAAAGCGCGCGTAGAGGCGTTCGAGCACCGGCGGCAGCACACCGGTCAGCGCCGAGATGAACACGCCCAGCCGCAGCTCGCCGAGCGAGACGCCGCCGCTGGTTGCCGCGCGAAGATCGCGCACGTCGCGCAGCACGTTGCGCGCGCGCTCGAGCATCTTCAGGCCTGCTTCGGTGGGGCGCACGGAACGGCCGGCGCGCTGCACCAGCGGCACGCCGACGTCGTCTTCGAGGGCCCTGACCCGCGCTGCGATCGCGGCCGGCGTGAGGTCGAGCCGGCGCGCCGCCTCAGCCATCGAGCCCAGTTCGACCACGGCGACGAAGCTTTGCAGGTATCGCGTATCCATGCGCGCGAATGTACGCGCGCCTCGTTGGTGTTCTGCCCTGCGAATAGCGGCACAAAATGAAACGGATGCATTTCGCGTCATGGCAAGGCGCAAACCGCAGCGATACCCGTAGGTATCGCGAGGATTTGCAACGCCGCCATGGCGCGAAA
>NZ_AFAL01000799.1 GCF_000193225.1 Verminephrobacter aporrectodeae subsp. tuberculatae At4
TGGACGGCGGCGCCCATGCTTGGCGTGGACGCGGTTGCGGACACGGCGCACGGCGCCGACACGCCGCTGCACAACCCCGCCGACCGGCGCGACCTGGTGGGCCGGGTGCGCGAAGCCAGCGCCACCGACGTCGATCGGGCGCTGTGCTGCGCGCAGCAGGCGGCAGCCCCCTGGGCCGCGACGCCGCCTGCCGAACGCGCCGCGCGTCTGCTGCGCGCCGCCGATCTGCTGGAAGAGCGCACTGCGCCCCTGCTGGGCCTGCTGGTGCGCGAGGCCGGCAAGACCTGCGGCAACGCGCTCGCCGAGGTGCGCGAAGCGGTGGACTTTCTGCGCTACTACGCGGCGCAGGTCCGCGCCACCTTCGACAACGCCACGCACCTGCCGCTGGGCCCCGTGGCCTGCATCAGCCCCTGGAACTTTCCGCTCGCCATCTTCCTGGGCCAGGCGGCGGCCGCGCTGGCGGCCGGCAACCCGGTGCTCGCCAAGCCCGCCGAGC
>NZ_AFAL01000798.1 GCF_000193225.1 Verminephrobacter aporrectodeae subsp. tuberculatae At4
TGCTGGGCATTGGCGTCGGCGCGCAGGCGCGCGTTCCCGACGCACGCCTGCGCGCCTGCCTGGACGCGCTGCGCAACAGCCCCGCGCCCGTGCTGGCAGCAGACCTGCCCAGCGGACTGGACGCGGACACCGGCCAATTTGCACCAGGCCTTGCCCCCGCCGAACCCGGCCCCGCCGCCTGCCACCCGGCCCGGCACACGCTGAGCCTGCTCAGCCTCAAGCCCGGCCTGTTCACCGCCACGGGGCGCGACGCCGCCGGCCAAGTGTGGTTCGACGACCTGGGCGTCGCGCCCGGGACCGAGCCGCCCAGCGCCTGGCTGTCCGGCCCCGCGCCGACAGCGCCGCGCGCGCACGCCAGCCACAAGGGCAGCTACGGCGACCTGGCCGTGGTCGGCGGCGAAGGACTCGCGGCGCGCGGCATGGCCATGGGCGGCGCCGCATTGCTCGCCGCGCGCGCGGCACTGCACAGCGGCGCGGGCCGGGTACTGCTGGCCCTGCTGGACGACGGGCAGTTGCCGTTGGACACGCAGCAGCCCGAGCTCATGTTCCGCCGCTTCGACACCCTGGCACTGGAGCGGCTCAGCGTGGTCTGCGGCTGCGGCGGGGGCCAGGCGGTGGGCCAGGTGCTGCGCGCAGTCATCGCGTGCTCGGCGCGCCTGGTGCTGGACGCCGACGCCCTGAACACCCTCGCCGCCGACGCCGCCCTGCACGCGCTGGTGGCTGCGCGCGGCCGGCAGGGACTGCCCACCGTGCTCACCCCCCACCCGCTGGAGGCCGCCCGGCTGCTCGGGCTGGACACGGCCGCAGTGCAGGCGGACCGGCTGGGCGCGGCCCGGGAACTGGCCGCGCGCTTCGACTGCGTGGCCGTTCTCAAGGGATCAGGAACCGTGATCGCAGCGCCGGGCCATGCGCCTGCGATCAACCCCACGGGCAATGCGCGGCTGGCCACCGCCGGCACGGGCGATGTCCTGGCCGGCA
>NZ_AFAL01000797.1 GCF_000193225.1 Verminephrobacter aporrectodeae subsp. tuberculatae At4
CACCGTGCAGTGGGAGGACTGGAGGCTCGAAGTGGTCGACATGGACGGCAAGACCATCGACAAGATCCTCGCCACCCGCCTGCCCGCCAAGGAAAATCCCGAGCCCGGGGACGGCATTGCCGTTGCCTAGCTGAAAGCAGGAAGGCGGGACGTTCATGCAGATTCGCTGTGCACTGGTCGGCATGCCCGGCTCGGGCAAATCCACCCTCGGCCGGCAGCTCGCGCAGCACAGCGGGGTGCCATTCATCGACTTGGACCAGCGGCTGGAGCAGACCCTGGGTTGCAGCATCCGCAGCTACTTTGAAGTGGCGGGCGAGGCCTGCTTTCGGGACCTGGAAGCGCAGGCGCTGGCCGACGTGGCGCAGCAGCCCGGCGGCATGCTGCTGTCCACCGGCGGCGGCGCCGTGCTGCGCGCCGACAACCGGGACGTGCTGCGCCGCTTTGGCAGCGTGTTCTACCTGCACGCCCTGCCCGAGGAGATCTGCCGGCGCGTCCAGCATGACCGCACGCGCCCCCTGCTCCAGGGCGGCAACCCGCTGAAGCGGCTGCGCGCGCTCTACGCCCAGCGCGACGGCCTGTACCGCGAAACCGCCCGGCACGTGATCGAGACCGGGCGCAGCTCCGTGCGCACGCTCGTCGGCATGGCCGCGCTGCAACTGGAGCAGGACTTGGCGGCGGACGCAGCGCAGCGGGCGGCGGAATAAAACAACAGGTCCATCGCGGGTTGTGGCACCTGAATGGCCTGGGCAGCGCCGACAGCGTGGCGCAGGCCGTGGGCGCCGAGCGCCTTACCACGGAAGCCAGGCGCGCACGATGTAAAACAACGAAAGAGTAATCGTATACCCGGTATGATGCGCAGCCATGTTCAGCCAACCTTTCTCTGCTTGCGTGGCGCGCAGCCAAGGCGTTCGCGGGGGTTCGGTACTGTCTGACATAGACACATATACATATCACCGAGCCGAGCCGAGCCGA
>NZ_AFAL01000796.1 GCF_000193225.1 Verminephrobacter aporrectodeae subsp. tuberculatae At4
TGCGCGCGCACCAGGGGCGCGCGTCCTTCCGGCTCGCCCCACACGGCGTCCAGCCGCAGCACGGCGCCGGTCAGCACGCCGTGGGCGGCCAGCGGCGTCGAGCAACTGCCGCCCATGGCCCGGCTCACGGCGCGCTCGGCGGCGACCGTGAGCCAAGTGGGCTGGTGCGCCAGCGGGGCCAGCGCGGCGATCAGGTCCGCGCGATCGCTGCGCACCTCGATTCCCAGGGCGCCCTGGCCGGCTGCGGGCAGCATGGCCGCGGGCTCGAACAGGGCGCGGATGCGCGCTTCCAGGCCCAGGCGCTTCAAGCCCGCGGCCGCGAGCACGATGGCGTCGTAGCGGCCTTCGTCGAGCTTGCGCAGGCGCGTATCGAGGTTGCCGCGCAGCACCTCG
>NZ_AFAL01000795.1 GCF_000193225.1 Verminephrobacter aporrectodeae subsp. tuberculatae At4
CGCGCAGGCCAAGGCCGGCCGGGGCTTCAACGAGCAGTTGGGCCACGTTGCCAGCACTGCGCAGGCGGGGCTGGCGACCAACTGGGAACTGGATCTGTTTGGCGCCAACGCCGCCGCCGAGACCGCGGCCGGGCAGCGGCTCGCCGGTGCGCAGGCGCTGTGGCACGAGGCGCGTGTGAGCGTGGCCGCCGAAGTGGCGCAGCAGACCAGCAGCCTGCGCAGCTGTCTGGAGCAATTCGACCTGGCCGAGCGCGACGCCCATTCGCGGGCCGAGACCGAGCGCCTGTCGGCGCTGAGCGAGCGCGCCGGCTTCACGGCGCCCGCCACGGCCGCGCTGGCGCGCGCCAGCGCCGCGCAGGCGCAGGCGC
>NZ_AFAL01000794.1 GCF_000193225.1 Verminephrobacter aporrectodeae subsp. tuberculatae At4
CCCCTGTGTGCCTTGCCTTCCCCTGTTGCGTGTCTCAGCCCGCCGTGGCCGCGTGCGTCGCGCGCGCGCAGGAATGGCGCGCCGGCCTGCACGCACCGCGCCCGCTCGCGCAGTGGTTGCAGGCGCTGCGCGCTCTGCTCGTGGCCAGCGGCCAATGGAACGGGCTCGCGCAGGACGCCGCCGGCGCCCGCGTGCTCGCCGCCTTGCGGTTGCAGGCGGGCCAGGAGGCGCAGTTCGACGGCTGCGACGGCGCTGGCCGGCGCATGGCGCTGGCCGAATTCACCCGCTGGGCTGACGAGGTGCTCGAAGCCGAGCGCTTCGTCCCCCCCCGGTGGGCGACGCCCCCGTGGTCATCCTGCCCCTGCCCCAGCTGCTGGCGCGGCCGTTCGCGGCGCTGGTGCTTCCCGGCTGCGACGAGAAGCGCCTGCCGCCCGTGCCGGACCCCGTGGGCAGCTGGAGTCGGGCGCAGCGCCAGGCCTGGGGCCTGCCCACGCGCGAGACGCTGGCGGCGGCGCAACGCGCCGCGTGGCACAACGCCTTGCACACGCCCGTGGTGGACCTGCTCTGGCGCAGCGGCGACGACGGCGGCGAGCCGCTGCTGGCCAGCGCGCTGG
>NZ_AFAL01000793.1 GCF_000193225.1 Verminephrobacter aporrectodeae subsp. tuberculatae At4
CGCGCTGGCCTTTCCGGCGATCGCGCAGGCCCATGCGCAGACCGCGGACGCTGCCGGGCCGGGCCCGGGCCCGGACGCGCTGGCGACGGCGGTGCGCAGCGCCCTGGTCCTGGCCTGGACGCTGGCCTGCGCGGCGGCGGCGGCGCTGCTGGTGGGCGCGCCGGTGATCGCCGCACTGCTGTTCGGCTGGGGGCGCATGCAGACGCCGGCGCTCGGGCAGATTGCCGACTGGGGCCGCGCGGGCGCCTGGGGGCTGTTGCCGCAGGCGCTGCTCGCGCTCGCGGTAACGCTGCTCGCGACGCTGGGGCGCATGCGCTTTGCCGTGCTCGCCTACGCGCTGGCGCTGGCGCTGCTGCTGCTGGCGGGGGCGCTGGGTCTGACCGCGGGGCAGGAACTCATGTGGGCCCTGAACGCCGGTTTCACGCTCGCCGCCTGGCTGGCCTGGAGCGCGCTCGGCGCGCGCGCCGTGCGGCGCT
>NZ_AFAL01000792.1 GCF_000193225.1 Verminephrobacter aporrectodeae subsp. tuberculatae At4
CGAGGTCGAGCAGGCGCTGGTGCGGCTGGCGAGCACCGCCGAGCGCAATGCCAGTGCGCGCACCGCTGCCGAAGGCTACCGCGCTTCGTTTGCCGCCACCGAGTCCGGCTGGCGCGCCGGCCTGACGAGTCTGCTCGAACTGGAGGACGCGCGGCGCAACGCGTTCGCCGCCGAAGACGCCCTGATCGCCCTGCGCAACGAGCGCCAGCTGGCCTGGATCGCGCTGTACCGCGCAGCCGGCGGTGGATGGGACGCGCAGCAGGGCCTGGCCACGGCCCAGTCATCCGACACCCCGGACAGCAGCGCGCGCTGAGCACCGGCCGCACGCTGCCGCCCAAGGAACCGACGAACCGACGAACCCATGGAATGGACCTGACCCATGCCCGATTGCACACCAGATTCCCGGCCCGATTCCCCTTCTGCTTGCCCGCCGGCTCGCACACCGGACTCCTGGCTCTCGCGGCGCACCGCCTGGGCGTTGGCGGGCCTGGGGGGCGCCTGCGCGCTGGCCGCGGGCGCGGTGCTGCTGTCTGGCGCGTCGCGCGCCGCCGATGAACCCAAGACGCAGGCGGCGCTCACGGTGAACGCGGTGCAGCCGCAGCGCAGCCGCTTTCCGCTGCGCCTGGCCGCCAACGGCAACGTGGCCGCCTGGCAGGAGGCGAGCATCGGAGCCGAGGGCAACGGCCTGCGCCTGACCGGGGTGCTGGTGAACGTGGGCGACCGGGTCGCTGCCGGCCAGTTGCTCGCCACCTTCTCGGACAGCAGCGTGCACGCCGACCTGGCCCAGGCGCAGGCCAACCTGTTCGAGGCGCAGGCGAACGCCGGCGAGGCCCGCGCGAACGCCAGCCGTGCGCGCACGCTGGAGGCCACGGGCGCGCTGAGCCAGCAGCAGATCGATCAGTTCATGACCGCCGGGCAGACCGCGCAGGCGCGCGTG
>NZ_AFAL01000791.1 GCF_000193225.1 Verminephrobacter aporrectodeae subsp. tuberculatae At4
ACAGCGCGGGCCAGCGCTGCTCCGCGCTGCGCGTGCTGTGCGTGCAGGAGGAGGCCGCCGGGCGCGTGCTGGAGATGCTGCGCGGCGCCATGGACGAGCTGCGCATGGGAAACCCCGGCGCGCTGCAGGTGGACATCGGCCCGGTCATCGACGCCGAGGCGCAGGCCGGCATCGTGGCGCATATCGAGGCCATGCAGGCCCGGGGCCGCCGCGTGTTCCAGCCCTGCCGCAGCGGCGCGCAGGACAGCGCCCGGGGCAGCTTCGTTGCGCCCACGCTGATCGAAATCGAGCATATCGGCGAGCTGCAGCGCGAGGTCTTCGGCCCCGTGCTGCACCTGCTGCGCTACGCGCGCAAGGACCTGGACGCACTGCTCGCGCAGATCAACGCCACCGGCTACGGCCTCACGCAGGGCCTGCACACGCGCATCGACGAGACCATTGCCCGCGTGGTGCAGCGCGCGCACGCGGGCAATATCTACGTGAACCGCAACATGGTGGGCGCGGTGGTCGGCGTACAGCCCTTTGGCGGCGAGGGCCTTTCGGGCACCGGCCCCAAGGCGGGTGGTCCGCTG
>NZ_AFAL01000790.1 GCF_000193225.1 Verminephrobacter aporrectodeae subsp. tuberculatae At4
GCGAGCTGCGCGCCTACACCGTGTACGCCGGGCAGCCCGTGCGGGTGGTGGGGGAGCGCCGGTGACACGCTTTACCGTGTTCGGCGCTTCGGGCTACATCGGCAGCCGCCTGGCGGCGCATCTGCGCGCCCAGGGGCACGGCGTGTGGGCGCCGGCGCGCGGCGACGCCGGGCCGTGGACCCGGCCGCTGCACCATGTGCTGTATTGCGCGGGCCTCACGGCCGACTTCCGCACGCGCCCGTTCGACACCGTGGACGCGCACGTGGGGCTGCTCGCCAAGGTGCTGCGCAGCGCGCGCTTCGCGTCGCTGCTCTACCTGTCGTCCACGCGGGTCTACCTGGGGGCCGCGCGCACCGACGAGGACGCGCCCCTGACGGTGCTGCCGGGCGACCCCTCGTACCTGTACAACCTGAGCAAGCTCACCGGCGAAGCGCTGTGCCACGCCAGCGCGCGCGCGGGCGTGCGCGTGGCGCGCCTGTCGAACGTGGTCGGCCCCGCCATGCAAGCCGGCCCGGACAGCCTGGTCGCCGACCTGCTGCGCCAAGCGCGCCAGGGCCATGTGCTGCTGCGCAGCGATCCGCGCTCGGCCAAGGACTACGTGCACATCGCCGACCTGCTCGACTGGCTGCCGCGCATCGCGCTCGCGGGCCGGGCCCCGGTCTACAACGTGGCCAGCGGCGTCCAGACCACGCACGCGCAATGGATCGCCTGGCTGCAGGAGCGCACCGGCTGCTCGGTGCAGTGGCCCGAGGACGCCCCGCGGCAGTCGTTCGCACCCATCGCCGTGCAGCGCTTGCAGGCCGAATGGGGCGTGCAGCCGCGCCCGCTCTTTGCCGCCCTGGACAGCGACGCGCCGCCATGAAACCCCTCGCCCCCCTCGCCCTATTCACCCGGGAACGCCGCGCGCGCCTCGCGGGCTACGCGCGCGACAGCGCGTTCCGGGCCCTCTCGCGCGACTGGCTGCGGGCCTCCGTGCAGCGGCAGTACGTGTACAACTTCGACTGGCTGGGGCGCCCCATCATCCAGTACCCGCAGGACATGGTCGCCATGCAGGAGCTGGTGTGGCGCGTGCGGCCCGATCTCATCGTCGAGACCGGAATTGCCCACGGCGGCTCGCTCGTGCTCAGCGCCTCGCTGCTCGCCTTGCTCGACCTGAGTGACGCCGCCGAAGCCGGCACCCCGCTCGATCCGCGCGCGCCGCGGCGCACGGTGCTGGGCGTGGACATCGACATCCGCGCGCACAACCGCGCGGCCATCGAAGCGCACCCCATGGCCCACCGCATCGCCATGATCGAGGGCTCGTCCACCGCGCCCGAGGTGCTCGCCCAAGTCCGGGCCAGAGCCCGCGGCGTGCAGCGCGTCATGGTGTGCCTGGATTCCCTGCACACGCACGCGCACGTGCTCGCCGAGCTGAACGCCTACGCGCCGCTGGTCACGCCCGGCAGCTACTGCGTGGTCTTCGACACCTTTGTCGAAGACCTGCCGCCGGGCTCTTTTCCGGACCGCCCCTGGGACGTGGGCAACAACCCCAAGACGGCGGTGCGCCAGTGGCTCGCCGGGCACGCCGAGTTCGCGGTCGATTCCGACATCGAGCAGCGCCTGCAACTGACCGCGGCGCCGCACGGCTTTCTGCGCCGCAGGGAGTGAGTCGCGGCGGCGCCGCGCATCATGGCCCGGGGAGC
>NZ_AFAL01000789.1 GCF_000193225.1 Verminephrobacter aporrectodeae subsp. tuberculatae At4
GAACTCCGGGGGCGTGGTGTCTGCTGGCGTTGCTGGTGTCGCCGGCGTGTTGTTGGTCACCGCTTGACTGCTGAGGTTTGCTGCGGTGTTGCCCGCAGCGTCCCGCACCACGGCGCCGGATTCGGGTTTGGTGTAGCTGACGGTCACCGTCTCCGCGTTGGTCACGGCGCGGCTCAGCGTGAGCGTGACGGTCTTGTTCGCCGCATGCGCCACGGCGTCGCTCACGGTAATGGCCGTGCCCGTGGTGCTGCTCACCGTAAAGCCTGCGTTGCCCGTGAGCGGTGCCCCGTCCAGGCGGTTGGCTTCGGTGTACGTGAGCACCAATTGGTTGCCGTTGACCGTGGCGGTGTTGATCACCGGGGGTGTGTTGTCTGTTTTGTTGTTCACCTCCGTGGTCGGGATGCTGGTCAGGCGGTTGCCTGCTGTGTCCTGTATGCCTCTGTCGTCGCTGGGTGTGCTGTCCTGGTAGGAGATGGTCACGGTTTGACCCTGTCGCACGGGAGTGGTCAACACTATGGCGATGGTCTTGGCGTGTGTATAGAAAACCTCGGTGACGGTGTTGGCTACACCATTGACGAGCACCGTGAAGTCTCCGCTGACTGGCCATCGGCTCGGAACCTGGGATATCGAGGCGCTTGTGTCGGTGAAGTCGATCAGCAGCATGTTGCCGGTGACCCTGGGGCGAGAGTCACCGGTGGTGATCAGTTGGGGGGCGTGGTGTCGGGTGCTGTATTGACCTCCGTGGCCGCAAAGCGGGACAGACTGTTGCCTTTTGTGTCCTGTATGCCGCTGGTGTCGTTGGGTGTGCTGTCGGTGTAGGCGACGGTCGTTGTCTGGCCAGGTGTCACGGCGGTGGTCAGTATGAGCGTGATGGTCTTGGTCGTGTCGTCTACGGCGACTGCAGTGACGGCATTCGCGAGGCCCGCGACGAGCACCGTAAAGTCCCCGGTGGCCGGCTTGTAGGCCAGGTCCGCGAGCAGGTTGCTCGTGTCGCTAAAGCCAAGCACCAACTGGTTGCCGTTGACGGAGGGGCGCATGGCGCCGGTGGTGATCAGCTGCGGGCTCTCGCGGTCCAGCGCGCGGTTGTCCACCGCCGTGGAAGGGAAACGGTCAGGCTTGCCGGCAGTGTCCTGTATGGCGCTGGTGTCGTCGGGCGTGCTGTCGTTGTAGGCGACGCTCACGCTTTGACCATGTCGCACGGGGGTGGTCAGCGCCAGGGAGATGAGATTGATGTTTGCATTCACGGTGACCGAGGTGACAGCATTGGCTGTGCCATCCACAAGCACCGTGAAGTCCCTGCTGAGCGGCTTGCGGACCTCTGTTGCGTCCAAGTTGCCCATGTCGCTGAATTCGAGCATCAGCGCGCTGCCAAGGGCCCTGGGGGCTGAGGTGCCGGTGGTAATCAGCTGCGGGGGCGTTCTGTCCGGTGTGTTGTTGGTCACCGCCCGGCTGCTGAAGTCCGCCGCGTCGTTGCCGGCCGCGTCCTGCACCACGGCGCCGGTCGTGGGCTTGGTGTAGCTGAGGCTCACC
Organism: Verminephrobacter aporrectodeae subsp. tuberculatae At4; assembly: GCF_000193225.1. Taxonomy (GTDB): domain Bacteria; phylum Pseudomonadota; class Gammaproteobacteria; order Burkholderiales; family Burkholderiaceae_C; genus Acidovorax; species Acidovorax aporrectodeae. The sequence goes on from NZ_AFAL01000789.1 coordinate 1,531, forward strand.
GCTTCTCCCTGGGCCACGGCGCGGCTGAGCGTTAGCGTGACGGTCTTGGCCG
>NZ_AFAL01000788.1 GCF_000193225.1 Verminephrobacter aporrectodeae subsp. tuberculatae At4
CAGCAACTCGGTGCTCGGCCTGAGCCCCGGGATGGCGCTCTACCGGTATGACAAGCACCATCTGGTGCCGTTTGGCGAGTTCATTCCGCCATTCTTCAAATGGTTCATGGCGCTGCTGCGCATCCCGCTGGGGGACTTCGGGCGGGGGGCCGTGGTGCAGGCCCCGTTCGAGTGGGCAGGCCAGCGCATTGCGCCGAATATCTGCTACGAGGATCTGTTTGGCGAAGAGCTCGGCGCGCGCTTTGCCAACCCGGCGTGGGCGCCGACAGTGTTCGTGAATTTCAGCAATATCGCCTGGTTCGGCAACACCGTCGCCATCGACCAGCATCTGCACATCAGCCGCATGCGGGCGCTGGAGTTCGAACGCCCCATGGTGCGCGCCACGAACACCGGCGCCACGGCGATCATCGATTACCGGGGCCGGGTCACGCACCAGCTCGCGCGCCATACGCGCGGCGTGCTCACGGGCACGGTGCAGGGCCGGGGGTTCGACGCGCAAAGCGGCTCGGCCATCACGCCCTACGCGTGGTGGGTCTCGCGCTGGGGTCTGTGGCCGCTGTGGATTCTGGGCGCCGTGGTGCTGGCCATTGCCGCAGCGGCGCAGCGGGGCTTGGCGCGCCGCACCCGACGGAGCGCATGCATGCCTTGATAATGGGAGGCCACCGCCGCGCGAGCGGCCGTGGCGCCTGTGTTGCCGCACAACCATGATTTGCAGCGCGGCAGCCACTGTTCTGGAGCACAACTGAAAATGGCAGATTCCTTTTCCTACGAACAACTGATCGCCTCGGGCGAGGGCCGGCTGTTCGACGCCGACAGCGGGCGTCTGCCGCTGCCGCCCATGCTGATGTTCGACCGCATCACGCATATCGACAGCGACGGCGGCGCGCATGGCCTGGGGGGGGTCCGTGCCGAGCTCGACGTGCGTCCCGGCCTGTGGTTCTTTGCCTGCCACTTTCAGAACGACCCGGTCATGCCCGGCTGCCTGGGGCTGGACGCCATGTGGCAGCTCATCGGCTTCTACCTGACCTGGCTGCGCTTGCCGGGCCGGGGCCGCGCGCTGGGCGCGGGCGAGGTCCGGTTCAGCGGCGAAGTCGGGCCCGGGGTACAACTTGTCACCTACGAGATTGACATCAAGCGCGTGATCCGGCGTAAGCTGGTCATGGCCGTCGGCGACGCCCGCCTGCTCGCCGACGGCAAGGAAATCTACGTCGCCCAGGACCTGCGTGTGGGTTTGTTCAAACGCGAGGCAGACGGCGCAGCACAGGGAGCCGCAGCATGA
>NZ_AFAL01000787.1 GCF_000193225.1 Verminephrobacter aporrectodeae subsp. tuberculatae At4
AGCGTGAACATACAGTCCGGGGGCGACACCACCATTGCGGGCAAGCATGGCCGCTGGACAGTGGACAACCGAGCCTATCCGGGCGGCTGGTTCCAGGATGAAGTACTCCTCTGGCCAAGTGACATCAAAGGCAACACCGGGGTCAACATCGGCGCGCAAGGGGGCAACCTGACTCTGAACGCCACCTCCATCAATGCAGCCAGCGGCAAAGCCAGCCTGCAAGCCTCGGGGCATATCAAGCTGGAGGCGGCGCAAAAGCATCGCTTGCACCGGTCCAGGAGTGAGCGCAGCTACGAGACGTGCATATGGGTCTTCTGCAACGACGTTGACGAGACCACCCATCGCCACCACGAATACCTGACCAACTCGCCCGTGACCGTGACGGCGCAGGACATTGAGGTCAAGGCAGGCAACGACCTGACCACCTACGGCACACAATTCCATGCCAGCCGCAATCTGGCGCTGCAAGCGGGGGACGGCATCCGCTACTACGCGGTCTGGGACCAGCAATACATCTCGGACACCACCTACCAGGAACAGAGTTTTTTGCTGGACTTGGGATCGCAGCACCACGATCAACAGCACCCAGCTCCTCGCGGGCCAGCCGACCCAGCTGCAAAGCCAGAACGACATCCTCTCGAACTCCGGAGGCAACCAACTGCTGCAAGGCACGCAGGTGCGCTACGGCGGTAGGGCCTCCTTTAACCCCGGTGTGGGCGAGAGGGCCAGAGCCGACGCGCAGATCATTCTGGAGCTCCTGACGAACACCGTCACCCAGACCCGCACGCAGGACGCCAACTACGTCGTCTGGCAAAGCAAGATCAATTCGGGCAGCACGACACAGACGGGGGTGCTGCCCAGCTTCACGGGGCCAAGCGCTCCCGTGTTCAACGCACCGGGGGGTCTGGTGGTCCAGATTCCCGATGGCGACTTCAGGCGGCAGATTCAGACGCTGAGCCAGCAGCCGGGCATGGACTACCTGAACACCCTGGTGAACCGCACGGACGTGAACTGGCAACCGGTCAAGCTGGCGTTCAACACATGGAACTACAAGCAGGAGGGCCTGACGCAAGCGGGTGCGGCGCTGGTCGCGGTGGCCGTGGCCTGGGCGCTGGGGCCGGCGGGAGCGGGCCTGATCAGCAGCGCCACCACGACGATGGGCATGATGGGCAACGCCGTGCTGAGCAGTCTGGCCAGCCAGGCGGCCATCGCGCTCATCAACAGCAAGGGCAACGTGGGCGAGGCCCTCAGGACGCTGGGATCAAGCCAGACGGTCAAGGCCACGATCGCGGCAGCGCTGACCGCCGGGGTGCTGGACAAGCTCGGCGCCACCAGCACCATGACGGACCTGTCGAGCAGGACCGGCTTCTCGGAAAAGCTGACCTACAACCTCATCAACGCCACCGGAAGGGCCCTGACGACCACGGCCATCACCGGAGGCAATCTGGAGGATGCCCTGAAGGTCGCCCTGATCAGCGGCCTGGTGGACACGGCGCACGGCCAAGCGGCCAGCCAGATCAAGGGCCTGGAGGCCGAGTACCTGGCGCACAAACTGGCGCATGCGCTGGCCGGCTGCGTGGCTGGGGCGGCGGCGGGTGGCAGGTGCAAGGACGGCGCCATAGGCAGCGCCATAGGCGAGGTGGTCGCGAGCATGTTCAAACCGGCCAACGGCATGTTCTACACCGAGACCGAAAAAGCCAATGTGCTGGCGTATAGCAAGCTGGTGGCCGGGGCGGCGAGTGCGTACGCGGGGGGAATGCACAGACTGCCATTACTACGGCGGAAGTGGCGGTTGAGAACAATCTCTTCTTCGTGCCGCTGGTCTATCTGCTGGCCTCCGCCGTTGCCGCGGGGGGCTACACCACCTGGGTCGGCGGCGGTGATCCCATGGCGGGCCTGGAAATCATCGGCCAGGGCAAGGATCCCTTGAGCAAGGCCATCGCCTCGGGCACAGAGACGGCAGTGACGCTGTCCATGGACGCCTACCCCAAGGAAACGACGGCTACGCTCCAGTTCCTGGATGGGGTGGGGGAGACCGTCGATGCCATGGTCACCTACACCGATGAAAAGACCGGTCGGGTGGTCAGCACCCAATGGAATAGCCTGAGCCCGGCCACGCGCGATAAGCTCAAAGGTGGGGGCGAGGTCCTCAGCGTGATGCTGACCGGTGGCCAAGTGCGGGCCGTCAGGACTATTATTACCGCTCCGAAAGTCGTAGGCGCGGCGACGCCTGACATTACCACTCGGGGTGCTGTACACTGGTTTACGCCCGACAAAAATCTGCGTGGGGAGTCCTTTGAAAAATACTTGGAAAAAACCAAATACTCCAAAAAAAATGGCTATATTAATCTTAATGACATACAACCAAAGCACAAAACCTTCGATTCCTTTAACCCGACCACGGGCCATGCGGTAAGCATCAAGACCATGGACACCCTGGGACTTTCAGGAAGCAATCCCATGAAGCCATGGAGGGCGTCGGGCTATTTGCGGCGTTACGTCGATGAGGCGATAGAGTATAAGAGAGTAGGTCAACCGAATGGAATCGAAAAAGGAGATATCAAATCACGAGAAATTGAATTGGCCATCCCGGTCGGAACCCCGGTCAAAGTGCGTGAGGCATTGGACGATGTTGCAAAAAAGGCTCTCGCCCAGGGGGTTGTAGTGAATATCAGTGTAGTAGTAAAGTGAGGTCATCATGTCTTTTCAATATTCCACCAAAGATGTCACAGGTAGAATCGAAATTTACGTTTTGGTACTTTCTATCGATTGACCAGTTTCATGTACGCATCGGGCCTGACCGGCACGGACTTGGACCATGGCTTGGACGAATTTCTGCCCACAACGGTCAGCGATTCCGAATTTGGTGCGGCCATCCGCCGCTGCCACGACGCCACCCGGTTCGAGGACTGGGACGCCCTGCCCAGGGGAGAAGCGGCAAAGGCAGCACACCGCGAGTGGAAGAAAAAATTGGTCCTGTGGCGACGCAAGGCGCTGGAAATGACGGGTTGCAAAACCTTGGAAGAACTCTATGAGAATGCCAGAAACTCCAACAGCCGTCGCACCAAGGACGTGTATGCCTTCTTCAATAGCAGCCTGGATAAGCCGACTGAGTTTGCCGATATTCCCGACCATTTCCCCGACTACCGCGAGTTTATCGTTGAGCAACCAGCCAGCGACGAAATGCTGGGGCAAGCCGCAAGGGCGGCACTCGATGCCGGGGTAGAAACGCCCAGCGGCCACCGCGCGTGCGGCGCGGGT
>NZ_AFAL01000786.1 GCF_000193225.1 Verminephrobacter aporrectodeae subsp. tuberculatae At4
AGGTGGCCGTCCAGACCGTACTCTCGGCGTTGGCCACGGGCGCGCTCAGCGTGCCGTTGGTGCACGAGATGTCGCTGCTGTCAAAGCCGTTGACGGGCCGGGTGAAGGTGAAGGTGACGGTGGTGGTCTCGCCCGCGGTGAGCGCGCTGTCGGCCAGCGTGATCTCGACATTGAGCGCGGATGGGGCTGGCGTGTTGTTGGTCACCGCCTGGCTGCTGATGAAGTTCACCGCATTGTTGCCCGCAGCGTCCCGCACCCAATTGCCGGATTCGGGCCTGGTGTAGCTGACGGTCACCGTCTCCCCGTGGGTCACGGCGCGGCTCAGTGTCAGCGTCACGGTGTTGGCCGTGGCGTTTACCACGGCGCTGCTCACGGTGATGGCCGTTGCGCCAGCGGCGGTGTTCACCGTAAAGCCGGCGTTGCCCGTGAGGGCTGCTGCGTCCAGGCTGTTGGCTTCGGCGTACGTGAGCACCAGCTGGTTGCCGGTGACCGCGGCGCTGTGGAACTCCGGGGCCGTGGTGTCTGGTGGCGCGGGCGTGATGTTCGTCACATCCCGGTTGCTGAAGTTTGCTGTGTCGTTGCCGGCAACGTCCTCGACCCCCGCCATGGTGTGGCTGAGGGTCACCGTCTCGCGGTAGGCCACGGCGCGGCTGAGCGTCAGCGTAACGGTGTTGTGCGTCGCGTCCACCACAGCGCCGGTGACGGTGATGGCGGTGCCACCAGCGCTGCTGACCGTAAAGCCTGCGTTGCCTTCGAGCAGATACCCGCTCAGGTTCTCCGCTTCGATGTAGGTCAGCACCAGCTGATTCCCGTTGACCGTGGCGCTACTCAGCACCGGGGCCGTGGTGTCTGCTCCTGTTGGCGTGTTGTTGGTCACTGGCTTCTCATCGAAGCTGGCCGCCTGGTTGCCATGCACGTCCTGCAGCACATTGCCGGCCCCGGGCTTGGTGTAGGTGACTTTTACCGTCCGATCGTGGGGCATGCGGTGCAAGAGTGTCAGCGTCACGGTCTTGGCCGTCGCGTCCACGACGGCGCTGCCAATAACGCTCTTCCACCAAGTCGGGCTGCCGTTGGGCCCCAAGCCGTCGGACCTTACATAAAGGTTATCGTTCTTCACCAGCTCAACCAGCGAAACATCGTCCAAGTCGCTCTGATCGGTGAAGTGGATCACCAGTTGGTTGCCGCGGACCGTGGCGCTGTGGAACTCCGGGGGCGTGGTGTCTGCTGCTG
>NZ_AFAL01000785.1 GCF_000193225.1 Verminephrobacter aporrectodeae subsp. tuberculatae At4
CAAAGTTCGTCACCGCTTCGGAGAAGGTGAAGATGACCAGGGCGGTTTCGCCGAGTTTGAGAATGTTGTCGGTCTCGCCTGCGCCGTAGCTGATGCGGGTGCTGAGCAGCGTGGGCCGGGTGAGGTCTACGCCGTAGCTCAGGCCCGTGGCCACGGTGCCCTGGCCCGCGTTGCCCGCGCGGGTGCTGACGCCCGCGAGGTTCACGCTGATCGGGTTGTTCGTCGATGCAGCGCCGTCGGCGCCGGGGGCATCGAGCACCACCTCCCAGGTGTCGCTGCTGCCGTCGGCCGCGGGTTGCGAGGCGAGCACTTGGCGCACGCTGCCGCTGCCCGGGGCGAGGATCACGTCGGAGGCGTCAAAGCCCTTTACCGCCACGCTGAATTTGATTCTGATGTGGGCGGTCTGGCCCATGCCGAGCTGGTTGTCGTCGATGGTGTGGCCGGTAGTGGCCAAGCTGGGCCGCGTGGTGTTGACGGCGTAGCCGTTGCTGTTGGCGGGGGTAATCCCTCTATAGGGGTCCCCTCCGGGGTTGCCGGACAGGTCCCGCACCTCGTTCATCCGCACGGAGATCACGCAATTTTCGGCGTCCGTGTTGGCCATGGGTGTGAAGGGGGCGGTCCAGGTGATGCCGCCGTCCACGGTGGTCAGACTGCCCAGCGTGCCATGGGCGTTGGAGAGGTCGATGGCGGGCTGGAAGTTGGCGACTTTCTCGCTAAAAACAAAGGTGACGGTGGCGGTTTCGTCGATTTGGAGGTGTTCGTCGTCGATCGTGATGCTGTGAGGCTTGGGCCTGACGGTGTCGATGGAAAACATATCGAAAAACATGTCCCCCATGTACCTCCGGCCCCCATCGGGGGCGATCACCCTGCCGAGGTCCACGGGGTTGCTGTGCCATTGCGTTTCGCCGTTCTCCACACGCAGTGAGAGCCAGAGGCGCTCGCTGCGGGGGTCCCGCTCGATCCGCGCGTAACCCCGGAAGTTATCGGTACCGCCATCAATCCGGTAGTCGGGCTCCAGGGGCAAGTGGCGGTAGCCGGAGCTGCGGTCCTCGGGGCGCATGTAGATCGACCACCCCGGCCGGTCGTCGAACTGGAAATGCAAGACGGTCGTTTTCTCCTGGGCGGACCTGTAGGTGTAGTAGGTGTCGGCCCAAACTCTGACTTTCATGGGGGCGAGGGTCATGGTTTTCCTTAAGCGGTTGATGGTTGATGCGCAGTTGCGGATTCGAAGCAGCCGCTGTCACGGGTTTGGCGCCAACCGGAGTGGCAACGAACGCGTAACAAACGGAATCATATTTAAACATATATTGACGATTCATCCGTTAATTTTTTCGACTGTCCCGTCGCGCCTCCCGTGCGCTACCGTTCGATGCCTGCGCAGAACAGGGCGCAGACGGTGCTCTCGCCGACTCCCCATGCTCACATCGCCGGGGCGGATGGGCTTGGGCAGCCGCTGTGCCAGACGCTGCCGCTGCCCCGTCAGAACCAGAGGCTGCCTGCCGCGTCCGGCGTCTGCCCCATGAGGGACAAGGGCATGCGCGCTGCGGCGCCGGGCGCGGTGATGACGCCGTTGGCTTGGCCGTCGGCGTCGAACGGCCCGCCATCGGCGATCTCGAAGTCCAGCCGCAGCCGCCCGCCCTTGCTGGCCACCTGGCCGCCGCAGGGCGCGCTGCTCAGGTTGACCCAGGTGCCGGTGCCGTCCCGGGCCCAGTAGCCGCCCACGCCCAGTGCCGGGTCTCCGTACAGGCTGAACGCCTCGCTGCTGTGGCCCGGGGCCAGCGTTGCCTCGAAGCGGAGCAGCCCGAGGGGCATCTCCATCCCCTGGGGCAACTGGGCGAGGGCGTCCTCTTGCTCCAGGTGGGTGATGCGTGCACCGCTGCTGTCCGGGTCCAGCTTGCCATCCTGGCTGCCGACCACCAGGGTCACGGGGCTGCTGGCCGCGTCTGCGGGCTGGTCTGCATGCCGGAACCCGGCCGGCTCGCTCAGGCGGCCATGTCCGCACCATGCAGACGAATGCGGTGCGGCCTGCCCATGCCTTCGGGTGCAAGCCGCCCGCGGGGGTGGATAGGCGGTTGGGCACGGCAAGCCGCTGCCCAAGCCCTGCGCTGCCTCGTCAGAACCAGAGGCCAGCCACCGCGTCCGGCGCCTGCCCCACGAGGGACAAGGGCATGCGCGCTGCGACTCCCGGGGCGGTGATGACGCCGTTGGCCTGGCCGTCGGCGTCGAACGGCCCGCCATCGGCGATCTCGAAGTCCAGCCGCAACCGCCCGCCTTCGCTCGCCACCTTGCCGCCGTAAGGTGCGCTGCTCAGATGGACCCAGTTGCCCGCGCTGTCCCTGGCCCAGTAGCCGCCCACGCCCAGCGCCGGGTCCAGATACAGGCTGAACGTCTGGCTGCTGCGGCCCGTGGCCAGTGTCGCCTCGAAGCGGAGGAGTCCGAGGGGTGTCTCCATCCCCTGGGGCAACTCGGCGGGTGCGTCCTCTTGCTCCAGGCGGGTGATGCGTGCGCCGCTGCTGTCCGGGTCCAGTTGGCCGTCCTGGCTGCCGGCTACCAGGGTCACGGGGGTGCTGGCCGTGTCTGCGGGCTGGTTTGCTCCGGTGGGGCTGCTGAGCACAAGGCGGGTCGAATGCACTGCTGCCTGCGTGCTGTCCGGGATGCCGTCTCCGTTGCCGTCGTCGGCCACGGGGGCTGCGCCAGCGGGGCTGGAGGTGCCGGGGGCTGGTTCTTGGCGCTGCCGGGAATGCCGTTGCTGTTCGTGTCCTGGGTGCTCTTGTCCGTCGGGCCTGCCGGGGCCGAGAGGGTTGAGAGGGTCGAGGGGGTCGAGAGGGTCGATGGGGCTGACGAGGTCGACGGAGTTTGACCCTGTGGCGCGGGCGTGTTGTTGAGCACCTCGGTGGCCGCAAAGCTGGCCGCGTCGTTGCCGGCAGCGTCCTGTAT
>NZ_AFAL01000784.1 GCF_000193225.1 Verminephrobacter aporrectodeae subsp. tuberculatae At4
GCACGGCGCAGGCCCCCTGCCCCGGCCTGCCCCCGACCCGGGCGCCCCGCTGCCCACGCTGTCGCACGCCCTGCGCGACGCGGCCCTGCGCGCAGACTGGAGCGCCTGGGGCAGCGCCTGGACCACGCTCGACGCAGGCCCCGTGGCCGAACTGCTGCGCCAGGCCGCAAGCGGCCAGAGCGTGCGCCTGACACTCTGCGGCGAATGCCATGCCATCGGCTGGCACAGCGCCCCGCGCGGACTGGTGCAGCGGATCCGGAGCTATTTCAAACCCCTGCGCATGACCGACCTGCAAGCGATGCTATGAAAATAATAACGCGCGAGATTCCCCCCCGCGCCGCCTGGGCGCTGGAGCAGGCCGGGGTCCACCCGCTGTTGGCACGCCTGTACGCCGCACGCGGCGTTTGCGCCCGGGACGAGCTCGACGACGGCCTGGCCCGCCTGCTGCCGCCGGACGGCCTGAAGGGCATGGCCCAGGCCGCGCAGTTGCTGGCCGACGCGCTGGCGCAGAAC
>NZ_AFAL01000783.1 GCF_000193225.1 Verminephrobacter aporrectodeae subsp. tuberculatae At4
ATCACCATAGGCGCGCAAACCGTGGCGTATGACACGGGGCTCATCAGCAACCAGGATAGCAGCGATCCGCCCTCTTACTATGTGATGGACAGCTTCCCCTTGGGCGGCATGCACGCCAACAACATCAGCATCCTGGTCACCCAAGCGGGTTTGGGCGTGCGCAACTGGGGCATCTGGCAGGCTGACGGTGGGCAGATCGCCGTCACGGTCGATGGTCGGCTGGAAAACTATGGCATTTGGCGGGCTAACGGTGGACAGATCGCCGTCACGACCAATGGTCGGCTGGAAAACCGGGGCACGATTGCAGCCGGCGGTGGACAGATCGCCGTCACGGCCAATGATCGGCTGGAAAACCGGGGCACGATTGCAGCCGGCAGTGGACAGATCGCCGTCACGGCCAATGATCGACTGGAAAACTGGGGCACGATTGCAGCCGGCGCGGTCAGCTTGGTCACCCCCAAGGGATATATTAAAAACGCTGGCTCCATCCAGGGCACACGGAGCGTTGTCACCGCTTCAGAAGGAGATACCTACCTGTTTGGCGCAGGCCTCGTCCAGCAAACTGCGGACAGTGCCGTGGTCATCAGCGCCAAGGGGAGTGTCAAGCTTCTTAACAACAACACCGACCGTGGCGCTACCCAAGTGGGCAGCACCATGGGTGATGGACAAGTGAGCATCAGCGCCGGAGATGAGATCTACCTTGGCGAAGGCGCATCCGTGGCAGCCGGCAAGGATGTGCAACTGCGCACCGATAAAAGTGTGAGGACCCGCAATGCCAGCGTCACGTCGCGCAGCGGCAACGTCTCGGTCCTGGCGGGCACGGGCATTGCCTTGTCCAACGTCACGGTCACGGGCCAGCAAGTCCATCTGGAAACCGGGGCCGAGTTCAGGGACAGCGCAGCCAACATATGGATCACGGGCGGCAATGTCCGTGGGCAAACCCAAACCACGGCGCTGGCCACCGGGGGCGTTTACGTCTCCAGCCCCGGCAGCACAGCGGTCAGCAGTGACGGCAACGTGCACGTTCAGGCGGCCCGGGCGGTGGACATTGCCGCAGGCAGCACCATCACCGCAGGCCAGCACATGAGCGTGATGGCAGGCACCGCCCTGACCCTGCGCGCGAACAGCGGCCGCACGGCCACGAATGGCGAGAAAGTGCGCCTGAGCGCCGGCAGCAACATGCTGGTCTCGGGCGGCAGCGTCATGGCCACGGGCTCGAGTTTGAGCGCCGGGAAAAACCTCACTATCGAGGCCAACGATGGCTCCGTCAGCCTGAACGCGCTGTCCAACGCCGCAGGCGCCAGCGTGGACAGAATCACCCTCAGTGCAGGCGATGACTTGAAGGTCTCCGCCTTCAAGGGCAACGTGTCGGCCGCGGGCCTGCAAGCCAGCGGGCGCAACATCAGCCTGGCGAGCACGGGCACCACCCGCGTGGCCAGCACCCCCGCCTACATGGGCAGCAATATCGTGGCCGTGGGCAGCGAGCTCGTCGCCCGCGAAGGCATCACGCTGGCCAGCGTCGCGGGCGGCACG
>NZ_AFAL01000782.1 GCF_000193225.1 Verminephrobacter aporrectodeae subsp. tuberculatae At4
GCACCGTGTGCTCGCGGCTCAGGTGCTTGGTGTCGTCGCCTTCGTCGTGCTGCGGCTTCACCAGGGGGCGCAGACCGACCCAGAGGCTGCGCACGTCCTGGGCCTGGGGCGCGCGCGCGAGGTAGCGCGCGGATTCCCCCAGGATGAAGCGGACCTCTTCGTGCAAGGCCTGCGGTTCGCGCACGATGTCCTGGCGCGGGCTGTCGGTGGTTCCCAGAATCAGCTTGCCGAGCCAGGGGACGGCGAACAGCACCCGCCCGTCGGCGGTCCTGGGGACCATCAGCGCGTGGTCGCCGGGGAGGAAGGCGCGCTCCACCACGATGTGCGCGCCCTGGCTGGGCGCGACGAGCGCGGCGACGGGCCGGCCCGTCGCCACGCCGTCCATTTGGCGCAATGCGTCCACCCACACGCCGGTGGCGTTCACCACGGCCCGCGCGCGCACCGTGAAGCGCCGGCCCCCGTGGGCGTCCTCGCAAACGAAGCCGGCGACCTTCCCGGCCTCGTGCAGCAGCGCGCGCACGGGGCAGTGGTTGAGCACCAGGGCGCCCAGGCTTGCCGCCGTGCGCGCCAGCGCCAGCGCCAGGCGGGCGTCGTCGAATTGCCCGTCCCAGTATTTGACGCCCCCCTTGAGCCCCTCGGCCCGGGCGCCGGGCAGGCATTCGAGCGTGCGCGCGGGCCCGAGCAAGCGGGTCGCGCCCAGCCCGGCCCGGCCCGCCAAGGCGTCG
>NZ_AFAL01000781.1 GCF_000193225.1 Verminephrobacter aporrectodeae subsp. tuberculatae At4
CGTGACGGTCTTTTCTTGCGCATTCACGAGCACATTCGTGACGGCGTTGCGCTCGCCCGCGACGAGCACCGTGAAGTCTTCGCTCGCCGGCTTGCGGCTCGCGTCCGCGTTCAGGTTGCCCGCGTCCTCGAAGCTGAGCACCAGTGTGCTTGCGTTGACCTTGGGCGCTTTGGCTCCCTCGGTGATGAGCACCGGGGCCGTGGTGTCCGATGGCGCTGGCGTGGTGTTCGTCACGGGCTTTGCGCTGAAGTCCGCTGCGTCGTTGCCGGCAGCGTCCTGCACCACGGCGCCGGATGTGGGCTTGGTGTAGCTCACGGTCACGTGGTCTCCGCGCTGGTCACGGCGCGGCTCAGCGTCAGCGTCACGGTCTTGGCCGTGGCGTTGACCACGGCGCTGTTCACGGTAATGGCCGTGCCCGTGCTGCTGACCGTAAAGCCTGCGTTGCCCGCCAGGGCTGCCGGGTCCAGGGTGCCCGCTTCCGTGTACGTGAGCACCAGTTCGTTGCCGTTGACCGCGGCGCTGCTGAACTCCGGGGCCGTGGTGTCCGACCGGGTGTCCACGGTGTAGTTGGCGCTGGTGATCGTGCCCGTCGCGCTATTGCCCGCCTGGTCCCGCACACCGCTCATGTTCACGCCGATGGTGTTGCTCGCGTCGTTTATGTTGGCGCTGGGCGTGAAGGTCGCGGTCCAGGTTTTGCCGTCTGCGCCGGCCGTCAGCGGGCCCAGCGTGCCGTTCGCGTTCAAGAGGTCTATCTTGCTCGCATCAAAGTTGGTGACGACCTCGTTGAAGCTGAAGGTGACGGTGGTGGTTTCGCCAGCGGTCAGGGTGCTGTCGGCCAGCGTGATGGTGGCGATGGGGTCCTGAAGGTCGATGTCGTAGCTGACCGTGGAGTCCGCTGTGCCCACCCCGGCGTTGCCCGCGAGGTCGGTGATTCCGGCCAGGTTCACGCGGATCTTGTTGTTCGTCGAACTGGAGATGGCCCCCCCGATGTAATCATCCAAAGTCGGGGCCGCCAGCGTGACCGTCCAGGTCGTGCCGCCGTCGGTGCTTTGCAGGTTGGACAGCCTCGCGCCGGACCCCTCCGCGGTCAGGTCGTCGAGGCTGAAGTTGGTGATGGCTTCGGAGAAGCGGATGGTGACGGTGGTGCTTTCGTCACGGGCCAGTTTGTTGTCGCCGATCGTGATCGGGTCGGTCGCCGCCAGCGTGGGGGGCTGGGTGTCCGGTGCGAGGGTGATCGAAAAGCTCCCCAGGCTGTTTTGGGCCTCGTCCCGTATGCCACTGGTGTCGCTGGGCGTGCTGTCGTTGTAGTCGATGGAGTCCATCTGGGCCAGTGTCGCGTGACTGGTCAGCGTCAGCGTGATGGTTTTTGCCTGCGCATTCACGAGCACCTGGGTGACGTTGTTGCGCGCACCACCAGAGGCCATCAGCACCGTGAAGTCTTCGTTCGCCGGTTTGTGGGTCGGGTCTGCGTCCAGATTGCTCGTGTCGTTGAAGCTGAGCACCAGTTGGTCACCGTTGACCCTGGGCCCTTTGTCGCCGCTCTGGATCACCCGCGGAGGCGTGGTGTCTCGCGTTGCGTTCGTCACGGGCTGATTGCTGAAGCTCGCCGCCGCGTTGCCTGCCGCGTCCTGCACCACGGTGCCGCTTTCGGGCCTGGCGTAGCTGAGGCTCAGCGTCTCCCCGTGGGCCACGATGCGGCTCAGCATCAGCGTGACGGTCTTGGCCGTTGCATTCACCACGGCGCTGTTCACGGTGATGGCCGCCGTGCCAGCAGCGTTGCTCACCGTAAAGCCGGCGTTGCCCGTCAGCGCAGCCGCGTTCAGGCTATTCGCTTCGGTGTACGTGAGCACCAGTTGGTCGCTGGTGACCCTGGCGGTGTGGATCACCGGGGGCGTGGTGTCTGCTGGCGCTGGCGTGTTGTTGGTCACCGCCGTGGCCGCAAAGCTGGCCGCGTCGTTGCCGGCGGCGTCCTGTATGGCGTTGGCGTCGTTGCCGGTCGTGGGGTCGGCGTAGGCGACGGTGA
>NZ_AFAL01000780.1 GCF_000193225.1 Verminephrobacter aporrectodeae subsp. tuberculatae At4
GGGGGCTGACGGCAGGGGGGGTGGGAGCCACGGCGGTGTGTTGGCTGCTCCGGGCGTCGTTGCCGCCTGCGGCTGCGGGTTGGTCTGCGGTGGGGTTGGGCGTGTTTGGCGTGGCTCCGGGGATGGAGTCTTTGGGTTTTGGGTTTCCGAAGAAGACGCCGCTGAACAGCGACCACAGGGCGTTGACCGTGGAAATGCCGCCCCCGGTGTCTACTGCGGTGTCGGTGTTGCTCGCCTGCCCGCTGTCCTTGCCGTCCTGGCTGTCGGCCACGGCGGTGCGTTGGCTGCTTCGGGTGTCGTTGCCGCCTGCGGCTGCGGGGGGATTGGACGTGTCTGGCGCGGCTCCGGAGATGGCTCCGGGGCCGGCGTTGTCCACGGGCCGGGCGGCGTCCTTGCCTGCCGCGTCCCGGGTGTGGTTTTCCCCGGCTGCGGGGTGGGCGTTGGCGGGCGTGGTGGCGGTGTCGGGGAGCCGCCGTGGCGGCGTGCGCTCGACGGTGTTGCTGTCCCGCTGGAGGGGGGCGTGGCCGAGAGCAGGTTGCCGGCCACGTTGTGCGCGCTGATGGTGTGGCTGTCGTCTTGGCTGCTGCTATCCGGAGCCAGGATCGCACGCGGGGAAGTGCTGCCCCCGGTGTCCACTGCGGCGTCGGTGTTGTCCTTTTGTCCGCTCCCCTTGTCGTCTGGGCTGCCGTGCGTGGTCGGCTTGACGGCAGGGGGGGTGGAGGCCACGGTGGTGCGTTGGCTGCTCCGGGTGTCGTTGTCGCCTGCGGCTACGAGGTCCCGGGGCAGGTCCGCGGTGGGGGCGGGCGTGTCTGGCGCGGCTCCGGGGGTGGGTCCGGGGCCGGGGTCTTTGCGTTTGGGGTCTCCGAAGAGGGCGTGGCTGAGCAGCGACCACAGGACGCTGACCGTGGAAGTACCGCTCCCGGTGTCCATTGCGGCGCCGGTGTTGTCCGCCTGTCCGCTGTCCTTGCCGTCCTGGCTGCTGGCCACCAGGGGGGGCTGTGTGGTCGGCGTGCTGCCCGGGCTGTCCTGGGGACTTACGACAAGGGGGGCGGAGGCCGCGGCGGAGTGTTGGCTGCTCTTGGTGCTTGCGGTTGCGGGGCCCTGGGGCTGGTCTGCTGCGGGATTGGGTCTGTCTGGTGCGGCTTTGTGGATGGCCTTGGAGCCGGCGTTGTCCACGGGCCGGGCGGCGTCCTTGCTGGCCGGGTTCCGGGTGCTGTTCCCCCCGGCTACGGGGTGGGCGTCGGCGGGCGTGGTGTTGCTGCCTCCGCGGAGGGGGGCGTGACCGAGAGCCGGTTGTTGGCCACGTTGTGCGCGCTGATGGTGTGGCTGCCGTCTTGGTTGCTGCTATCCGGGGCCAGGATCGCACGCGTGGAAGTGCTGCCCCCGGTGTTCACTGCGGCGTCG
>NZ_AFAL01000779.1 GCF_000193225.1 Verminephrobacter aporrectodeae subsp. tuberculatae At4
GTTGCACGGGGTGCGAACTGTGCCTCCCGGTATGCCCGGTGGACTGCATCTTGCTGGAGCCGGTCAGCGGCGCGGCCACGGGCTGGGCGGCATGGTCCGCCCCGTTGGCGCAGCAGGCGCGCCAGCGCTATCGCCAGCACCGCGAGCGCGTCGCGCCGGCAGCCGACCCGGCGGACGGCAGCAGCCCCCCCGCCGGGGCAGACAGTCCGGCTGCGCGCAAGGCGGCCATTGCCGCGGCCCTGGAGCGCGCGCGCCGGCAGAGCGAACGGGGTCCGCGCTGAAACGTCAGAACCAGAAGCCGTCAACCTGCATATCGGACGCCTGCCCCGTAAGGGACAGCGGCATGTACGCCGGTGCGTCGGGGACGGTGACGACTCCGTCCGCGCGGCCATCCGCGTCAAACGGACCTCCGTCGGCGACCTGAAAGTCCAGTCTGAGCCGCCCGCCTTCCATTTGCATCTTGCCGCCATAGGGCGCGCTGGCCAGGTTCACCCAAATGCCGGTGTCCGCCTCTTGCACCCAGTTGCCGTTGATGCCCAGCGCCGGGTCCACGTACAGGCTGAAGGTCTCGCTGCTGCCTTGGGCCAGCGTCGTTTCGAAGTGCACGAGTGCGATGGGCGCATCCAGCCCCTGCGACAGCCGGGCCGGCGCATCCTTCTGGTTCAGGTGGATGATGCGGGTGCTGCTGTTTGCGCCCGGCTTGCCGTCCTGGCTGTCGCCAACCAAGGTCACAAAGGTGGTCGGCGCGCCGGTCGGGTTGCCGTCCTCCCCGGGGCTGATCGCGACGCTGATCGAACCCACTGCGATCTGCGCGCTGTCCTTGACGCCGTCTCCGTTGCCGTCGCCGACCACGGGGGGCGCGCCATCGGGGCGCGGGAGACCGGGGGTCCGATTCTCCATGGCACTGGGAACGCTGTCGTTGTCCATGTCCGACGTGTCCGGTTTCGTTGGGCCCGCGGGGGGCTGTGGCTTCGTTGGATCCGCAGGGGACTGAGGCTGCGGCGCGGGCGTGGTGTTGGGCAGGAACAGGGCCGGCACGCTGGCCGCGTCATTGCCTGCTGCGTCCTGTATGGCATTCGTGTCGTTATCGATCGTGGGGTCGGTGTAGGCAACGCTCACCGTTTGGCCGGTGACTACCGCCGTGCTCAGTCCCAGGGTGACGGTCTTGGCCCGGGCATCGACGGTGACGTAGGCAACGGCGTCGGGGACATCATTGACGCGCACCTGAAAGGCAGCGGGGGATGCGAAATGGACCCCGTCCAGGCTCGTTCCTTCGGTGTAGCTGAGCAGCAGTTTGTTGGCGTTCACCGTGGCGCTGAGCAGCACCGGGGCCTTGGTATCGACGGCATAGTTGTCGCTGTTGGCACGACCGGCGCCGGCGCGGCCCACGCCGATGGTATTCGTGCTGTCCTCCACGTTGTCCGTGGGCGTGAAAGTGCTCGTCCAGACCCTGTGGTCGGCGTTGGCCGTGAGCGGACCGAATGTGCCGTTGGCATTTCTGCGCTCAATGTCGTCGATCGAGAAGTCCGGGACCGACTTGCTGAAGCTGAAGGTAACGGTGGTTTCTTCTCCGACGGTGAGGATGGTGTCCCGCAGCGTGATCGTGGCGCTCAGGCCGGTGGTGTCTGCCGGCCGGGTGTCCACGGAGTAGTTGGCGCTGCTGACGCTGCCGACCCCGGGGTTCGGTATGTCGTCGGTGACGCCGGTGAGGTTCAGGCGGATGGTATTCGTCGCGGCGTTGACGTTGTCCGTGGGGGTGAACGTGGAGGTCCAGACGGTTTTG
>NZ_AFAL01000778.1 GCF_000193225.1 Verminephrobacter aporrectodeae subsp. tuberculatae At4
CAGCGTATGGCTTTCGAGCCGAATGTTGACGGACGTGATGGCGTTCAGCGCGGGGTTCCAGGTGTTGACGGTGTAGTTGCCGCTGTAGACGGGGTTGCTTCCGCCGGAGGAGTCCTGTCCCGCGTTGCCATGCAGGTCGCGCACCTGGCTGACGTTCAGGCCGATCTTGCAATCTGCGGTGTTTGCCGTGTGGGCTGTGGGGGTGAAGATGGCGATCCAGGTGTCGCCGCCGGTGATGCTGTAGAGGTCGCCCAGCGTGCCATGGGCATTGGAGAGGTCGATGGCTGCCCTGACGCTTGCGACGCTGACTATCTCGTTGAAAACGAACCTGACCCTGGTGGTTTTGCCGATTTGGAGGTTGGTGTCGTCGAGCGTGATGCTATTGAGCCGGGGGTTGACGGTATCGACGGAAATCCAATCGGATTGGGAGACCCCTGAGCCCGCATCGCCGGTCTGATCTGCTATCAGATTGATATGTTCTATGGTGATGCGGCCGCCACAGTCTTCCCTGTTGTCATCCGCACTCAGTGTGGCCCAGTAGTGACGGCTATCGTCGGGGTCCCTGGTCAACCCGCTGGTCCAGCGGGTACCGGACGGCATGGTCGTACAGTCGTCGACGAGGTTGAAAGCCACGTGCCGCGGCGTTTCGTTGAACCTGAAATGCACGGTGGTCGATTCACCCTTGCCCAGCTTGTATTTGTCGGCCCGAATGCTGACGGAAGTGATAGCCATGGTGTTTCCTTGAGCGGGTGGTGTGCGGTGGCGGACTCGGGGCGCAGCCCCTGCGACGGGCTGGAATCCCACCGAAACGGCAACGGGAACGTAACAAAAGTGATGCACATTTGAACATAGGCCGGCGTTTTATTCGGCAATTCCTCAGGCCGACCCGGCGTACCCTCGCGCGCCACCGTTCGACCCTTGTGCAGAACACATGGCGCAGGCGGTGATCTCGTCCACCTCCTTTGGCGTGGCCAACGGCCTGCTGTTGCTGCGAATCGCCGGGCCCTGCGCGTTCAGGCGCCCGCGCGCTGCGGGCCGGACCCTTTGGCTTGTGCGAGTGCAATAAACGCGGATTTCTCAGTCCGTGCAAACCCTGGTTTGTACGGACGAGTCAGGCGGATGCACAGATGCTGGCTTGCTGCCTGCTGGATCGGAATCGTTCGACGCTGGCTTCATGAAACCGCCGAAAGCAAGGCCTCATGAGGTTTGCGCGGAGGGTGTTCGTCGGGGCGTTGACGCTGGCCGTGGGCGCGCTCAGCCAAGCCCTGTGCACGAAGGCATCATTTCGTGCAAGCATTAACGTCCCCCGTGACCCCTCTTGAGGAAGATGGGCCCGGGGGAGGCCGCGCGGACTTCTCTGCGTGTATCCGAAAGGAAGACCCGATGACGACGCACCACATCTCCACGGTGGCTCATTTGATCGGCGAGCCCGTGCGCTCCGTGATGCTGATCAGCTTGGCGGACGGAGGCTCCTGGCCGGCCGGCGCCCTGGCCGAGGCGGCGGGCGTGACCGCGCAGACCGCGAGTGCGCACCTGGCGAAACTGCTGGACGGCGGGCTGCTGACCGTCCAGCGCCAGGGCCGCCATCGCTACTACCGGCTGGCCGGACCCCATGTCGTGAACGCGCTGGAGAGTCTGGCTGGGGTACGAGTGATCGGCGTTTGACCGATCTCTACCCGCGCTGGCCCGCACACCTCTCAGTATCTTTCATCATCCGGGGTGTTCCGAACGGATCATGAAAGTTGCAAGGAGGCAACTTCGGGGGCTGCCTTCTTCAAAGCCAGAGGTCGCCGGCCGCCCCATCCGAGGCCTGCCCCACGATGGACAGCGGCATCTGCGCTGCGGCACCGGGCGCGGTGATGACGCCGTTGGCCTGGCCGTCGGCGTCGAACGGTCCGCCATCGGTGATTGCAAAGTCCAGCCGCAGCCGCCCGCCTTCGCTCACCATCTTGCCGCCGTAGGGCGCGCTGCTCAGGTTGACCCAGGTGTCGGTGCCGTCTTTCACCCAGTAGCCGCCCACGCCCAGCGCGGGGTCCA
>NZ_AFAL01000777.1 GCF_000193225.1 Verminephrobacter aporrectodeae subsp. tuberculatae At4
AGCGGCCGCGTGGCCTACCAGTTTGCGCGCGACTACGCGGGGCGCCACGGTGACTGAGGCCACCCCGGCGTCCGCGCCCGGCGCCGGACGCGGGCGCACCGAGGTGGCGGTGGGAATCCTGCTGCGCGCCGACGGCGCGGTGCTCCTGTCCACCCGCCCACCGGGCAAGCCCTGCGCGGGTTACTGGGAGTTTCCGGGCGGCAAGATCGAGGCCGGAGAAACAGTCGAGCAGGCGCTGCGCCGGGAACTGATCGAAGAACTGGGCGTGACCATCGGCCCCGCCAGCGTCTGGAAAATTACGCAGCATGACTACCCGCACGCGCTGGTGCGCCTGCACTGGTGCAAGGTCCGGCAATGGACCGGAGAGTTTGAAATGCGCGAAGGCCAGTCCATGGCCTGGCAGCAGATGCCACCGACGGTAACCCCCGTGCTGCCCGGCGCCTACCCGGTCCTGCAATGGCTCGCCGAGGAGCGCGGCCAGCGGTTTGCCATCGAAGAAGCGCAACGGGCTGGCGGTGCTGCCTGAGCAAGAAATGCAATCCATGCATTCGCGCCCAGGGCAAGAGACCAAGCAAGGGTTAACACCATCTCTTTATACACAAGCCCCCGAGCATAAGCTATGCTACCTATTTCATAGCGAAAGCACACAATGAACTGGGTAGCCACGGAATTCAAGAGCATGAACCTGGGGGACCCCAGACGCAAACAGCGTGCGATCCACCTGATCGAGAGCTTGAGTGCCAAGCCCACAGCCAGTATCCCCCAAGCCTGTGGCGATTGGGCCGACA
>NZ_AFAL01000776.1 GCF_000193225.1 Verminephrobacter aporrectodeae subsp. tuberculatae At4
AGTCAGCTGCGGCGCGGCTTGCGCGCCTTGGCTCTGACGGCCTTCTGCGCGACCACCTTCTCGGCGCCCGCCTTGAGCAAGGCGGCGGGCGCACGCGCGGCGCGCTCGCGCGTGCGCCCCGCGAGCCCGGTGGCCGCTGGCGCCGCGTCCACCTTGTCCGCTTTGCCCGACCTGCGCCCGCCCGCCTTGCGGGCGTTCGCGCCAGCGCCTGCGGAGCCCTTGTCCTTGGACGCACGCTCGGGCAGTTCCTCGCCCTCGCGCACCAGGCGAAAGTCGATCTTGCGGCCGTCCAGGTCCACCCGGCTCACCTGCACGCGCACCCGCGTGCCAATCGCGTAGCGGATTCCCGTGCGCTCGCCGCGCAGTTCCTGGCGCGCCTCGTCAAACTTGAAATACTCGCCGCCCAGTTCGGTGATGTGCACCAGCCCTTCCACGTACATCGCGTCCAGCGTCACGAAGATGCCGAAGCCCGTGGCCGTGCTCACCACACCGCTGAATTCCTCGCCCAGATGCGCGCGCATGTACCGGCACTTGAGCCAGGCCTCGACGTCGCGGCTGGCCTCGTCGGCCCGGCGTTCGTGGGCGCTGCAATGCAGGCCCGCCGCCTCCCAGGCCTGGGTTTCGCGGCTCGGCGGCGGCGCATCCCGGAGCGGGCGGCGCCGCTCCTGCACGGCGTTGCCGGCGTGCGCATGGCAGTCGATCAGGCCAGGCAA
>NZ_AFAL01000775.1 GCF_000193225.1 Verminephrobacter aporrectodeae subsp. tuberculatae At4
GCTGACGCTCACCGTCTCCCCGTGGGTCACGGCGCGGCTCAGCGTGAGCGTCACGGTCTTGGCCGTCGCGCTCACCACGGCGCTGCTCACGGTGATGGCCGCCGTGCCTGCGGCGGTGTTCACCGCAAAGCCGGCGCTGCCCGCGAGCGCTGCTCCGTTCAGGGTGCCCGCTTCGGTGTACGTGAGCACCAGCTGGTTGCCGGTGACCGTGGCGCCGTGGAACGCCGGGGGCGTCGTGTCTGCTGCTTCCGATCGCGTGTCGTTGAGCACTGCGGGGGCCGCACGGCTGGCCGCTTCTTGGCCGTCCATGTCCCGCGTTGCGCTGCTGGTCCGCGTGTCAATGCTGTACGGCCTGCTGACGGCGGTCCCTCTCGGCACATTGCCCGCCAGGTCCGATATGCGGCTCAAGTCGAGGCCGATGGTGTTGCCGCCGGCGTTGACGTTCGCGGTGGGCGTGAAGGTGGCGGTCCAGGTTCTGCCATTTGCGGAGGGGGTCAGCGGACCCAGCGTGCCGTTGGCCCTGGACAGGTCGATGTCACCGAGCTCAAAGCCGGTCACGGGCTCGCTGAATCTGAAGAGGGCGGTGGTGGTTTCGCCCGCAGTGAGGGCGCTGTCGCCCAGTCGGATGGTGCAGTCGGGGGCGATGACGTCGATCTCGTAGGTGACCCTGGAGACGGCCTGGCCCGCACCGGCGGTGCCTGCGGAGTTGCTCACGCCGGCGAGGTTGACGCTGATCTGGTTGCCCACTGAGTTGTATGTGCGGGGGTTTGGGACGCGTGCGAGATCATCCGCGTTCGGGGCCGTCAGCGTGACCGTCCAGGTGCTGCCGCCGTCGGTGCTCCTCAGGTCGTCGGACAGATGCGCGCCTCCGCCCACGACCAAGTCGGCGGTGGTAAAGCCACTGACGGCTTCGGAGAAGCGGATGGTGACGGTGGTGCTCTCGCCAAGGCTCAGTTTGTCGTCGCCGATCGTGATCGGGTCGGTCGCGGCCAGCGTGGGGCCACCCGCTGCCGGCGTGGGGCCTCCCGCTGGCGTGTTGTTCGTCACGGCCTGGTCGCTGAAGCTCACTGCGTCGTTGCCCGCAGCGTCCTGCACCACGGCGCCGGATTCGGGTTTGGTGTAGCGGACGGTCACGGTCTCCGTTGCGGCCACGGCGCGGCTCAGCGTGAGCGTGACGGTCTTGTCCGTTGCACTCACCACGGCGCTGTTCACGGTAATGGCCGTGCCCGTGGTGCTGCTCACCGCAAAGCCGGCGTTGCCCGCGAGCGCTGCCGCGTCCAGGGTGTTGGCTTCGGTGTACGTGAGCACCAACTGGTTGCCGGTGACCGCGGCGCTGTGGAACTCCGGGGCCGTGGTGTCTGCTGGCGCGGGCGTGCCATGGGTCGCGATCACGCCGTTGAAGTTCTCCGCCTGGTTGCCGGCAGCGTCCCGCACCCCGTTGCCGGATTCGGGCTTGATGTATCTGACGACCACCGTCTCCGTTGCGGCCACGGTGCGGCTCAGCGTCAGCGTGACGGTCTTGGCCGTTGCATTCACCACAGCGCTGCTCACGGTGATGGCCGTTGCGCCTGCGGCGGTGATCACCGTAAAGCCGGCGTTGCCCGCGAGCGCTGCCCCGTCCAGGGTGCCCGCTTCCGTGTACGTGAGCACCAGCTGGTTGCCGGTGACCACGGCGGTGCTGATCTCCGGGGGCGTGGTGTCTGCTGCCACGGGCTTTGCGCTGAAGTTCGCCGCCTGGTTGCCGGCAGCGTCCCGCACCCCGTTGCCGGATTCGGGCTTGGTGTAGCTGACGGTCACGGTCTCCGTGTTGGCCACGGCGCGGCTCAGTGTCAGCGTCACGGTCTTGGCCGTGGCGTTCACCACGGCGCTGCTCACGGTGATGGCCACCGCGCCTGCGGCGGTGTTGACCGTAAAGCCAGCGTTGCCCGCGAGCGCTGCCCCGTCCAGCCGGTTGGCTTCGGTGTACGTGAGCACCAGTTGGTCGCCGTTGACCATGGCGCTGTGGAACACCGGGGGCGTGGTGTCTGCTGATTGGGTGTTCACGGTGTAGTTGGCGCTGGTGGCCATGCCGGTACTGGGCTTGCCTGCAAGGTCGGTGACGCCGGCCAAGTTGACGCGGATGGTGTTGGTCCTGTCGTAGAGGTCGGCCGTGGGTGTGAGCGATGCGGTCCAGGTTTTTCTGTCGCGGGTCGTGAGCGCGCCAAGCGTGCTGGTGCTGGCGTCGAACACGACGTCAGCCATCGAGAAGCCGTAGACCATCTGGTTGAAGTTGATGGTGACAGTCGTTGTTTCACCCACGGTGAGTGCGCTATCGGCCAGCGTGATCGTGGCATCAGGTGGCGCGGTGGTCAGGATGAAGTTGTCGCTCGTGGCGCGGCCGGTCCCGGCAACGCCTGCGGCGTCGGTCACGCCCGCGAGGTTCACGCTGATGGTGTTGGTCTCGTCGATGACGCCCGCCGTGGGCGTGAAGATGGCCGACCAGGTTCTGCCGTCGGCGCTGAGTATGGGTTCGCTGAGCGTGCCGTGGGTCTGGGTCAGGTCGATGTCATCGCGCGTGAAGCCGGTGACGGGCCTGTTGAAGCTGATGAAGAGGATCGTCGTTTCTCCCGTCGTGAGGCGCTGGTCCCAGTCGGACAACCAGATGGTGGCGCTCAGGCCGCTGGTGTCGGGCGCTGCGGTGCTGGTGCGCGTGTCAATGTTGTACTCGTAGCTGACGCTGGTGGTTCTCGGCGCATTGCCCGCCAGATCCGATACGCGGGTCATGTCGAGGCGGATGGTGTTGCCGCCGGCGTTGACGTTCGCGTTGGGCGTGAAGGTGGCGGTCCAGGTTTTGCCATCTGCGAGGAGGGTCAGCGGACCCAGCGTGCCGTTGGCCCTGGACAGGTCGAAGTCACCGACTTCAAAGCCGTTCACGGGCTCGCTGAAGCTGAAGGTGGCGGTGGTGGTTTCGCCCGCAGTGAGGGTGCTGTCGGCCAGCCTGATGGTGCAGTAGGGATTGAGGACGTTGATGTCGTAGGTAACCGTGGAGACGGCCCGGCCCGCACCGGCGGTGCCTGCGGAGTTGGTCACGCCGGCGAGGTTGACGCTGATCTGATTGCCCGTCGAGTTGTATGTGAGGTAGTCGAAGTTTGGGTCGCGTGCGTAACCGCGTGTGAAATCATCCCAGCCCGGGGCCGTCAGCGTGACCGTCCAGGTGATGCCGCCGTCGGTGCTCCTCAGGTTGTCGGACAGATGCGCGCCTCCGCCCACGACCAAGTCGGCGGTGGTAAAGCCACTGATGGCTTCGGAGAAGCGGATGGTGACGGTGGTGCTCTCGCCAAGGCTCAGGTTGTTGTCGCCTATCGTGATCGGGTCGGTCGCGGCCAGCGTGGGGCCTCCCGTTGCCGGCGTGTCGTTCGTCACGGCCTGGTCGCTGAAGCTCACGGCGTCGTTGCCCGCAGCGTCCTGCACCACGGCGCCGGATTCGGGTTTGGTGTAGCGGACGCTCAGCGTCTCATTTCTGGTCACGGCGCGGCTCAGCGTGAGCGTGACGGTCTTGGCCGCTGCGTTCACCACGGCGCTGTTCACGGTGATGGCCGTGCCCGTGCTGCTGCTCACCGCAAAGCCGGCGTTGCCCGCGAGCGCTGTCCCGTCCAGCCGGTTGGCTTCGGTGTAGCTGATCACCAGTTGGTCGCCGTTGACCACGGCGCTGTGGAACACCGGGGGCGTGGTGTCTGCCACTCCCGATGGCGTGTTGTTGAGCACTGCGGTGGCCGTGAAGCTGGCCGCGTCCTGGCCGTAAATGTCCTGTATTGCGGAGGGGTCGTCGTAGGGCGGTCTGGGGTCGTCGTAGGTGACGGTCACCGACTGGCCCCGGGTGACCGCCGTGGCCAGCGTCAGCGTCACGGTCTTGGCCCCGGCATTCACGGCGACGTCGCGGACGGCCCGG
>NZ_AFAL01000774.1 GCF_000193225.1 Verminephrobacter aporrectodeae subsp. tuberculatae At4
GGAAAATCCGTGGCCCTGCATGCGCTGGAGGACGCAGGCTATTACTGCGTGGACAACCTGCCGCCAGAGCTTCTGCCGGCCTTCGTCGCGCTGGAGCCACGCCATCATGGCAATCGGGTCGCGATTGCCATGGACGTGCGCAGCGCCACGTCACTGCACCAGGTGCCCCGGGAATTGGACCGCCTGCGCCGCCAGGGGGCAGCGGTGCAATCGATTTTTCTGGATGCCAGCGTCGATACGCTGGTGCGGCGCTTTTCCGAGACGCGCCGGCGCCACCCCCTGTCGCACGACGATCCTCAGCAGGGACGCAAGGCCCTGGTGCAGACCATCGAACTGGAGCGCGGGCTTCTGGCCGACCTGAGGGAGCAGGCGCACGTCATCGACACGAGCGCGCTGCGGGCGTCGCAGCTGCAAAGCTACGTCAAGGGTCTGATACCCGGCGCGCAGGGGCAGCTGACGCTGGTGTTTCAGTCCTTCGCCTTCAAGCGCGGCATTCCCATGGATTCGGACTACGTCTTCGACGTGCGCATGCTGCCCAACCCCCATTACGAGCCCACGCTGCGCGATCTCACGGGGCTGGACGAACCGGTCGCGGAATTTCTGCGCCAGCAGCCGGACGCCGCGCTCATGCGCACGCACATCGAGCAATTCCTGGGGCACTGGCTGGAGATGCTCGACCGCAACCACCGCAGCTACGTCACGGTCGCCATCGGCTGCACCGGGGGGCAGCACCGCTCCGTCTATCTGGTGGAGCGGCTGGCAGAAACTTTCGGCCGGCGCTGGACCGCGCTGCGGCGGCATCGGGAGCTCGACGGGCGCTAACCCC
>NZ_AFAL01000773.1 GCF_000193225.1 Verminephrobacter aporrectodeae subsp. tuberculatae At4
AGTTGGCGACTTTCTCGCTAAAAACAAAGGTGACGGTGGCGGTTTCGTCGACTTGGAGGTGTTCGTCGTCGATCGTGATGCTGCGAGGCTTGGGCCTGACGGTGTCGGTGGGCAACATATCGAAAAACATGTCCCCCATGTTTCTCCAGCCCCCATCGGGGGCGATCATCCTGCCAAGGTCCACGGAGTCGCTGTGCCATTGCGTCGCGCCGTCCCCCACACTCAGTGAGAGCCAGAGGTGCTCGTTGTGGGGGGCCCGCTCGAGCTGCGCGTAACCCCGGAGCTTATCGGAACTGTCATAAAGCCAGCAGATGGGTTCCAGGGGCGTGTTGTAGCCGAAGCTGTGGTCGTCGGGGAGCATGTAGATCGACCACTCCGGCCAGTCGTCGAGCTGGAGATGCAAGACGGTCCTTTCCTCCCCGTCGGACTCGAAGGTGTAGGTGTCGGCCCAAACTCTGACTTTGATGGGGGCGATGGTCATGGTTTTTCTTCAGCGGTTGATGGTTGATGGTTGATGGTTGATGCGCAGTTGCGGATTCGGAGCAGCCCCGGTGACCTCACATTGCCGGGGCGGATAGGCTTGGGCAGCTGCTGTGCCAGACCCTGCTGCGCGGCACCGTCAGAACCAGAGGTCGCCCGCCGCATCCGGCGTCTGCCCCATGAGGGACAAGGGCATGCGCGCTGCGGCGCCGGGTGCGGTGATGGCGCCGTTGGCCTGGCCGTCGGCGTCGAACGGCCCGCCGTCGGCGATCTCGAAGTCCAGCCGCAGCTGCCCGCCCTCGTGCACCACCTGGCCGCCGTAGGGTGCGCTGCTCAGGTTGACCCAGGTGCCGGTGCTGTCCCGGGCCCAGTAGCCGCCCACGCCCAGCGCCGGGTCTACGTACAGGCTGAACGCCTCGCTGCTGTGGCCCGGGGCCAGCGTTGCCTCGAAGCGGAGCAGCCCGAGGGGCGTCTCCATCCCCTGGGGCAATTCGGCGGGGGCGTCTTCTTGCTCCAGGCGGGTGATGCGTGCGCCGCTGCTGTCCGGGTCCAGCTTGCCGTCCAGGCTGCCGGCCACCAGGGTCACGGGGGTGCTGTTGGCCGCGTCTGCGGGCTGGCTTGCTCCGGTGGGACTGCTGAGCACGAGGCAGGTCGATGCCACCGCGGCCTGCGTGCCGTCCGGGGTGCCGTCTCCGTTGCCGTCGCCGGCCACGGGGGCTGCGCCAGCGCTGCCGGGAAGGCCATCGCTGTCCGCGTTCTTGTGCGTCGGGTCCGAGGGGGTCAACGGAGCCGACCGGGCCGACGAGGCCGGACCCTGTGGCGCGGGGGTGCGGTTGTACGCCGGCATGGCGGAGAAACTGGCCGCGTCGTTGCCGGCCGTGTCCTGTATGGCGTTGGCATCGTCGTCGGTCGTGGGGGCGGTGTAGGCGACGGTCACCGCCTGGCCGTTGGTGACAGCGGTGGCCAGCGTCAAGCTGACGATATTGTCCTGCGCTTGCACCCGGACGGCGGTGACGGCGGTGGGCACGCCATCGACGTGCACCGCAAAAGCCGTGGCGGGCGGGATATGGGTCGCGTCCAGACCGATTCCTTCGGCGCAGCCGAGCGTCAACCGGGCGCTGTTCACCATGGCCCGGTAGAACACCGGGGCCCGGGTGTCGACCCGGTAGTTGGGGCTATCCGCGTGGACGGTGCTGGCGCGGCCTGCGGGGTTGGTCACGCCGGCCAGGTTGACGCTGATGGTGTTGGTTTCGTTCTCGACATTGGCCGTGGGCGTGAAGGTGGCCGTCCAGGTTCTGCCGTTGTCGTTCGTCGTGGGGTCGCCCAATGTGCCGTTGGCGTCGTAGAGATCGACGTCGTTGCGCGTGAATTCGGGGACGGCTTTGCTAAAGGCAAAGGTGACGGTCGTGGTCTCGCCAATGGCCAGGCTGGTATCGGCCAGCGTGATGGTCGCGGTGGGCCGTTCGATGGTACTGATGGCGTAGTTGGGACTGGCGGCGGTGCCTGCGCCCGTGCGGCCCGTGTCATTGGTCACGCCGGTCAGGTTCAGGCGGATGGTGTTGGTCGCGCCCTCGAAGCCAGCCGTGGGCGTGAAGGGGGCGGTCCAGGTGATGTCGTCGGTGGTGCTCAGCGTGCCGAGCGTGCCGTTGGCATT
This sequence comes from Verminephrobacter aporrectodeae subsp. tuberculatae At4, assembly GCF_000193225.1. GTDB lineage: Bacteria > Pseudomonadota > Gammaproteobacteria > Burkholderiales > Burkholderiaceae_C > Acidovorax > Acidovorax aporrectodeae. The sequence continues at coordinate 2,135 of NZ_AFAL01000773.1, forward strand.
CGTGAGGTCCACGTCGGTGGCGTCAAAGCCGTTGACGCGCTCGCTGAAGGCGATGGTGACGGTGGTGGTCTCGCCGGCGGTGAGCGCGCTGTCGGCGAGCGCAATGGTGGCGCTGGGGCGTGTGCCGGAGACGGTGGTGTCGACGGTGTAGCGGAAGTCGCTGGATGCCGTTCCCTCGCCCTTGTTCTCCGAGGCGTCGGTGACGCAGCCCATGTCCACGTCCAGCCCGACGTCGGTGATCGTGGTGCTGGCCGTCGGGGCCGTGAGTGTGGCGGTCCAGGTGATGCCGCCGTCGGTGGAGACCGGGTTCGACAGCATGCCGCCGGCAGCGTCCGGGTGGATCATCGTGGCGCTGCCCGCGTCGTCGGTGTAGGCCGTCACGCAGTGGGTGTCGAAGCCCGTCACCGCTTCGGAGAAGACGAAGGTGACGGTGGCGGTTTCGCCGGCGTCGAGGGTGCTGTCGGTTTCTTCGGACGCGTAGGCGATGCGCGACGAAGCCAGGACAGGCCGGGAGTGGTCAACGGTGTAGTCGGGAATGTATTCGTCGTCCACCGGACCCGAGTTGCCCGCCGCGTCCGCCACGCTGCCCCGGGGCAGGAAGATCGAGCGGGAGATGTTCACCGGGCTCCCGCGGTCGCTGAGGTCCGCCGGGGTCAGTTTGAAGGTCCAGGTCTGGCCGCCATCGCTGCTGACCAAGTCGCTCAGAGTGGGGGGGACCTGGTCGTACTGGCCGTTCGCGAAGTCGTCGAGGGTGAGGCCGGTGACTTTTTCGGAGAAGCGCAGGGTGATCGTAGCGACTTCCCCGATGCCCAGATTCGTGTCGCTCATCGTGGTCACGATGGTGGGCCATTTGACGTCGATGGCGTAGGTGTTGCTCGATTCCACCGTGCCTGCGGCCTGGTAGCCATCGCGATCGGTCACGCCGTCGAGGCTCACGGTGATTTTGTTGTTCTCCGAGTTATTCGCGTTCTTGTCCCGCGGGGCCGTCAATATGGCGGTCCAGACGGCGCTGTAGCCGTCGGCGTCGGGGGTGCTGGCGACCAGGGGGGACAGCGTGCCCTTTTCCCCGATGTTCCCCCCCACGGGCTCCCGCAGGCTTGTGATTCCCAAGCCCGTGACGGGATCGGAGAAGGTGACGGTGACGGTCATGGACATCGTGTCACGCGTCAATATGCTCTCGCTGTACGTGATGGCATCCGCGGCCAGCAAGGGGTGCAGAGTGTTCACGGCGTAGCTGTTGCTGTAGACGGGACCGCCGCCGCTTGCGTCGGTCTGTCCCGTGTTGCCCTGCAGGTCTTGCACCTGGGAGATGTCCAGGCCGATCTTGCAATCTTTGGTGTTTTCCGTGTCCGCTGTGGGGGTGAAGAAGGCGACCCAGACGCCGTTGCCGTAGAGGCTGCGGGGGTCGCTCAGCGTGCCATGGGCTTGGGAGAGGTCGAGGGCTGCCTTGACGCTTGCTTCGGTGACGTTTTCGCTGAAATAGAACCAGACCTGGGTGCCTTCCCCGACTCTGATGCAGGGGCTGTCGATCGTGATGCGCGCAAGTTTGGGGGGGACGGTGTCGACGGTGAAAAATTCGTCGGAAATGAAGTAACTCTCCGAGTTCGATTCCACCGCATTGCCGTCGTGATCCGTGACGTCGGCAAGGTCCAGGGTGAGGCGACCGCCGCCATACTCCACACCTTCCAGCGCCTCCAGCCCGACCCAGTAGTGCCTGGCATCGTCGGGGTCTCTGGTCAATTCGGTGGTCCAGCGGGTGTCGCTCGGGATCGTGCAGTCGGAGAGGCTGAAACTCGACTCCAGCGGCCCTTCGTTGAAATAGAAATGCACCTTGGTCGATGGGGACCCCGTGAACAGTGTGTATGAGCCGTCCTGGGAACGGAGTGCCTCGGCCCAAATTCTGACGGAGGTAACGGCGGAGTAGTCATGGTGTTTTCTTTCAAGTGGTTGTTGTGTGGTTGTGGACCCGGTGCGGCCTCTGTGCTCGGGGCTCGATCGGGAGCGTTCGGCGGTCGGGGGGCTGTGGGCTTGGGTTGGGCAGCCGCTGTGCCAAGTCCTGTGGTGCTGTAGCGTCAGAACCAGAGGTCGCCCGCCGCATCCGGCGTCTGCCCCATGAGGGACAAGGGCATGCGCGCTGCGGCGCCGGGCGCGGTGATGCCGCCGTTGGCCTGGCCGTCGGCGTCGAACGGCCCGCCGTCGGCGATCTTGTAGTTGTCGGCCCAAACTCTGACTTTGATGGGGGCGATGCTCATGGTTTCCCTTAAGTGGTTGATGGTTGATGCGCAGTTGCGGATTCGGAGCAGCCGCTGTGACGGGTCCGGCGCCAACCGGAGTGGCAACGGGTATGTAACAAAACGGAAGCATATTTAAACATGTTTAAACACATGCTGACGATTTATCCGTTCATTTTTTTGTCTGTCCCGTCGCGCTTCCCGTGCGCTACTGTTCGATGCCTGCGCAGAACAGGGCGCAAACGGTGCTCTTGCCCACCCCCTTTGGCGCGGCCAGCAGCCTGCTGCGGCCAATCGCCGGGCCCTTCGCGGTGGCCGCGCCTACGTGTCGGGTAGCTTGCTTGCCTCGTGCCGGCCGCCCTTTTCACGTGAAATAAACGCGAATTTTTCAGACCGTGCAAACCCTGGTTTGTGCGGGCGCGTCAGGCTGGCTGAGCGTGAGCGGGGGGCGCGCAGGGATTGGCGTTGCCCGAAGCCATTCCCCGTATCGCGCGGGTTCTCTGAGCAACTGCTGTTGGCTTGTCGCCGGCTCGAGCGGGATCGTTTGGCGCCGGGGGGCTGGTCTGCATGCCGGAACGCGGCCGGCTTGGCAAGCCGCTGCCCAAGCCCTGCTGCGCTGCCCCGTCAGAACCAGAGGCCGCCCGCCGCGTCCGGCGCCTGCCCCACGAGGGACAAGGGCATCTGCGCTGCGGCGCCGGGCGCGGTGAGGGCGCCGTTGGCCCGGCCGTCGGCGTCGAACGGCCCGCCATCGCTGATCTCGAAGTCCAGCCGCAACCGCCCGCCTTCGTTCGCCATCTTGCCGCCGTAGGGCGCGCTGCTCAGATTGACCCAGTTGCCGGCGCTGTCCCTGGTCCAGTAGCCGTTCACGCCCAGCGCCGGGTCCAGATACAGGCTGAAGGTCTGGCTGCTGCGGCCCGTGGCCAGCGTTGCCTCGAAGCTGAGGAGTCCAAGGGGTGTCTCCATTCCCTGGGGCAACTCGGCGGGTGCGTCCTCTTGCGCCAGGCGGGTGATGCGTGCGCCGCTGTTGTCCGGGTCCAGCTTGCCGTCCTGGCTGCCGGCTACCAGGGTCACGGGGGTGCTGGTCGTGTCTGCGGGCTGGCTTGCTCCGGTGGGGCTGCTGAGCACGAGGCGGGTCGAATGCACTGCTGCTTGCGTGTTGTCCTGGATGCCGTCTCCGTTGCCGTCGCCGGCCACGGGGGCTGTGCCAGCGGGGCTGGAGATGCCGGGGGTCTGGTCCTTGGCGCTGCCGGGAATGCCGTTGCTGTCCTGGGTGCTCCTGTCCGTCGGGCCTGCCGGGGCCGAGAGGGTTGAGAGGGTCGAGGGGGCTGACGAGGCCGACGGAGTTTGACCCTGTGGCGCGGGTGTGCGGTTGTCCACCGCCATGGCTGCGAAAGTGGCCGCGTCGTTGCCTGCGGTGTCCTGTATGGCGTTGGCGTCGTCGTCGGTCGTGGGGTCGGCGTA
>NZ_AFAL01000772.1 GCF_000193225.1 Verminephrobacter aporrectodeae subsp. tuberculatae At4
CTCGTGCAGCACGCTCAGCACGGTGCCGCCGGCGTGCGCCAGCGTGCGCATGGTGTGCAGCCAGTCGGTCTGGTGCGGCGGGTCGAGGTTGGCCAGCGGCTCGTCCATCAGCAGCACCGGGGCCTGCACGGCGAGCGCGCGCGCCAGCAGCACGCGCTGGCGCTCGCCGCCCGAGAGCTGCGCCAGCGGCCGCTGGCGCCAGTCCCAGGCCTGCGTGCTGTGCAGCGCCTGCGCCACGGCGGCATGGTCCGCCGGGCCCGGCGGCGCGAGCCAGGACTGGTGCGGCAGGCGGCCGAGCATGACGACGTCGTAGCCCGTGAGCTCGTCGGCGCCGCCCTCGTTCTGCCCCAGCCAGGCGCGCAAGCGGGCGCGCTCGGGCGCGGGAATCTGCGCCAGCGGGCGCCCGAGCCAGCGCAGCTCGCCCTGCACCGCAGCGCGCGGCAGCAGGCCTGCGAGCGCCTTGAGCAGCGTGGACTTGCCCGCGCCGTTCGGTCCGACGACGCTGGTCCAGCACCCGGCGCGCAGTTCCAGGTCGATGCCGTGCAGGACGCGCTGCTTGCCGATGGCCGCGCAGACGCCGCGCGCGCTGATGGCGATCGGCTTCATGCCCCACCCGCCTGCACCGTGCGCCGGTGCATGAGCCACAGCAGGTAGCTGCCGCCGAGCGCCGCCGTGAGAACGCCCACGGGAAGCTCCTGCGGTGCGAGCAGCCAGCGCGCCAGGATGTCCGCGGCCAGCAGCAGCAGCGCGCCCATGAAGCTGGACAGCAGGATGTGGCGCGCGTGCGTCACGCGCACGATGGAGCGCAGCAGGTGCGGCGCGGCCAACCCGACGAAGGCGATCAGCCCGGTCTGCGCCACCGCCACAGCCGTGGCCAGCGCCATCGCGGCCACCAGGCCGGCGCGCATGGGAGTCAGCGGCAGGCCCAGGCTGGCGGCCGTGGCCTCGCCCAGCGTCAGCGCGTCGAGCGCGCGCGCCAGCGTCCAGGCGAGCACGCTGCACAGGCCCCAGGCCGCGGCCATGAGCGCGCAGGCCGCCCAGCCGACAAAGGCCGTGCTGCCCAGCGCAAAGGCGTGCACGGCCCGCAATATGTCGGGCGAGGCCAATTGCACCAGGTCGCGCAGCGCGCCCAGCACCACGCCCACGACCACGCCCGCGAGCAGCAGGCGCAGCGTGTGCTGCACGCCGCGCGCGAGCAGCAGCGTGAGCAGCACGGCGAGCACCGCGCCCGCAAAGGCCATTCCCGCGGTGCCGATGCGCGCCAGCCACGGCGTCGCCAGCGCGGACACGCCGAACCACGCCATGGCCACGGTCACGCCCAGCGCCGCGCCCGAGGCGCTGCCCAGCAGGTACGGGTCGGCCAGCGGGTTGCGAAACAGCCCCTGCGCCACGGCGCCGGCCAGGCC
>NZ_AFAL01000771.1 GCF_000193225.1 Verminephrobacter aporrectodeae subsp. tuberculatae At4
GTCGCGCGGCGCCAGGGGGTGCACGCCCAGGCGCAGCTCGGCGTCCACCTGAATCGGCTGGGGCGCCGTTTTTTCGTGGTCCAGGATTCCCAGGTTGGCGTCAAAGCGCAGGCCGCTGAGCGTGAGGGTCCGGGTGCCGGCAGCGTGGGTCATGGAATGGGTCCGTGCACCTGCGCTCACATCAGCGAAAAATCGCGCTCGAATTTCATCAGGTGCTGGCCGCCGTCGACCAGCAGCGTGGTTCCGGTCAGCGAGCGGTTCTCCAGCGCAAAGCGCACCGCGGCGGCCACGTCCTCGGGGGTGGAGGAGCGGCCGAGCGGGCTCAGCGTGTGCAACTGCGCAAAGCGCTCGGCGCTGAGCAGCTGGCTGCCCAGCGTCAGGCCCGGGGCCACGCCGACCACGCGCACGCGCGGCGCCAGCGCCAGCGCCAGCATCGTGCCCGCGGCCTCGAGCGCGGCCTTGGAGAGCGTGTAGCTCATGAAATCGGGGTTCTGGTTCCAGAGCTTCTGGTCCAGCAGATTCACCACCACGCCCCGGGCCGCGCAATCGCCCGCTGCGGCGCGCTCGCCGAGATGCTGGTGCAGCGCCTGCGCCAGCATCACGGGGGCCGCGGCGTTGCTGCGCAGGTGCCTCTCGAGCGCGGAAAAACCAAAGCTCCGGGCATCGTCGTGCTCAAACAGGGACGCGCTGTTGACCACCGCGTCGAGCTGGCCGAAGTGCCCGATCACCCGGGGCAGCAGCGCGCGCACCGCGGCCTCGTCCTGAAAATCGGCGGCGAACGCGGCGCTGGTGCGCGCCAGCGCCGCGCATTCCTCCGCGGTTTGCATGGCGTCGTGCTTCGACGCGCGGTAGTGCACCGCCACCTGCCAGCCCTCGGCCGCGAGCGCCAGCGCAATGC